>NZ_JBISGY010000003.1:0-57783 GCF_045064095.1 Agrococcus sp. Ld7
GGGGTGGGCTCCGGTCTCGTGACGCGGCCGCCTTCGGCGGACGCTCCTCGACCTACGAAGGGAAGCTCGGCGGACGCTCCTCTGCCTGCGGAGGGAAGCTCAGCGGACGCTCCTCGACCGGCGGGAGCGCCGGCGGCGGGGGTCGCGAGTGCAAAGCTGGCCGTGCCGCCGCGGCCGCGCAGCCAGTCGGCGCCTGCCATCGGGCGCTTGCCGGCGGGCTGCACCTCCAGCAGCTCGAGCGGCGCGCTGCCGGTGCCGACGACGGCCGTCCTGCCGGCGAGCGCGGCCTCACCGGGGGGCAGCGGCTCGGCGCCAGAGCGCGCGAGCGCCAGCAGCTTCACGCGCTCGCCGCCGTGCTCGCGCAGCATCGCGTGAGCGCCCGGCTCTGGCGTGACGCCCCGGAAGCGCGCCAGCAGCGCTGGAGCCGTCTGGGTGAGGTCGAGCGCGCCATCGGCGAGCGTGAGCTTCGGGGCGAGCGTCGGCGCACCGGTCTGCTCCTCGAAGATGGCCGTGCCGTCGGCGATCGCGTCGACCGCCTCGAGCAGCTCGTGCGCGCCGAGCTCTGCGAGGCTCGCGAGCAGCGCGCCCGCGGTCGCGCCGTCCGGGATCTCGGCCTCGCGCATCCGCACCACGGGTCCGGCGTCGAGCTCCGGCACCAGGCGGAAGACGCTCACGCCCGTGACCCGGCGACCCTCGATGAGCGCGCGCTGCACGGGCGCGGCGCCGCGGTAGTCGGGCAGCAGCGAGAAGTGCAGGTTGATCCAGCCGTGCCGCGGCATCGAGAGCAGCGGCTCGCGCACCAGGCCGCCGTAGGCGACCACGACGGCCAGCTCGGGCTCGAGCGCGATGATCCGCGCGGTCGCAGCCGCGTCCAGCCGGTTCGCCTCGATCACCGGCAGGCCCAGTGCCTCCGCGGCCTGCGCCACCGGCGTCGGGGTGAGCACGCGCTTGCGACCCTGCGGCGAGGCCGCGCGCGTGATGACCGCGGCGATCTCGTGCCGCGCGGCGAGCGCCTCGAGGCTGGGGACGGCGGCTTCCGGGCTGCCGGCGAAGACGATGCGCATGGTTCCTTCACGATGGGTGGAGCGTTCGAGGCACTCGGCCCCGCATCCATCATCCCGCATCGCGCCCGAGGCATCCCGCGCAGCACCAGCGCCACGGGCGGCACGGGCGGCACGGCCGGCACGCCCCGCACGCTGCTCCGGTACCGAATCGTCGCTCAGCGGGTGCGCACGCGGCAACCTGGTACCACCACGGGGCCGGGGCAGCGCCGCGATTCGGGCCGCAGCCGGCGTCCGGTACGCGGATGTCGCCACGAGGACTCCCTGGCGACGACGTGGTACCGCTCACCCGATGGCCGACAGTGCGGCGAGCCCTCGGTGCAGTGGGACGAGCGTGCTGCGGGGGCGCGAGGCGGGCAACCCCACTCAGAGCCCGTCGAAGGGCTCGGGGTCATCGAAGCGGATGCGGAGGCGCGCGGGCGCCCCGGGCTTCCGCGGGCGCGCAGCCGAGGCGAGCACGCGGCCGCGCGCGACGCCGGCGACACGGGCGCCATCGGCATAGGCGAAGCGCACGATCGCGCGCTCCAGATCGCCGTCTCTCGCGCCCTCCGCCGGTACCGGGCCCAGCACGTCGAGGTGCTCGATCTCCCCGAGCGCCTCGAGTGCCTCGGCGACGGCGTCCGGATGCCCGACGACGGATGCCGTGCGCACCGCGGGCGGGAACCGCAGGCTCCGGCGCTCGGCCAGCTCCGTCTTTGCGAACGGCACGGTGGTGTCGCCGGTGATCGCCGACGCGGCCGCGCCGCCCGCACCGGTGAGCACGATGGTGGCGCCATCGGCGGCGAGCGCGCGCGCCGTCGCCCACTGGCGCACCGCCTCCTCCCCCACCCGCAGGCCCTCGCGCGAGAGCAGCGAGTCGCCGTCGAGCAGCAGCACGGCGCCGTAGCCGCCATCTGCGAGCGGCTCCGCGCCGCGTGTGGCGACCACCAGGCGCGGCTTCGCGTCGATCGTGAGCCGCTCGTGCTCACCGTCGGCGACCACGACGGGCACGCCGGGGAACGCGCGCCCGAGCTCCTCTGCGACGCGGGTCGACCCGCGACCGACCTCGACGAGCCGCTGCCCCTTGCAGTGCGGGCAGCGCCACGCGGCGGCCAGCCTGCCGCACAGCCGGCACGCGGGCGCAGAGCCGCGAGACCGCTGCCCGAGCGGGCCGGAGCAGAACGTGCAGCGCGCGCGGGCACCGCAGTCGCCGCAGCGAAGCCCCGGTGCGTGGCCCGGGCGGGCGACCTGCACGAGCACCGGCTTCAACGACAGCGCCTCGCGTGCCGCGCGGAAGGCGGATGCGGGCACCCGCCGCCCGTCATCGGTGAGCGCCGAGGGCAGCACGCGCACGCGGTGGCTGCCCGCGCGCTCGTGCTCGAGGAAGCTGAGCTCGACGAGCCGCTCGGCATCGGTCGACCTGGCGTGGGCCGCGAGCAGCAGGGCGCAACCGGTCTGGCCCTGGCGCACGAGCGCGGCGTCGCGCGCATGCACCCAGGGCGACAGCGGCTCGGAGAGCAACGGGTCGCCGTCCTCCCAGATCATGAGCAGACCCAACTTCGCCGCCGGTGCGTAGACGGCGGAGCGCGGCCCGATGATCGCGATCGGGTCGCCGTCGAGGCAGCGCAGGAACCCGCGGTAGCGCTCCGGATTCTTCTGCCGCGCGTCGAGCTCGACCACCCGCTCGGCGCCGAGCGCCGCGGTGAGCGCGATGCGCAGCTGCCGCTGATCGCGGTGGTCCGGCACCACGATGATCGCCTGCTCGCCGCGCTCGATGGCTTGGCGGGCGAGCCCCGCGAGCGTGATCGCCCAGCGGCCCACCCAGACGCTTGCGCCCTCGGCATCGGTGACCGAAGCGACGCCCCCCGCGCACTCGAGCGCCACCCGTCGGCGTGCCTCCACGAGGCCGAGCAGCGCGTCCGACTCGGCGCGCTTCCCACTCGGCGTCGTCGGCTCAGCGAGCTCCGGCAGGGCTGGCAGCGCCTCCCGCTCGGCCGCGAGCCATTGCTTCTCGATGCGCGCCTGGCGCCCGGGGATCGCCACGCGCAGCACGTCGGCCACGCCACCGGCAGCCCGCTCGGCGACGGCCTGCGCGAGCGCCCAGACCTCCGGCTGCAGCACCGGCACGGGCGAGATCACCTTCTCGACGTCGGCGACCTCCCCGTCCCAGCCGCGCTCGGCCGTCGTCTCGACGACCCAGCCGGTGGTCATGCGGTCGCCGCGCAGCGGCACGCGCACGCGCACGCCCGCCTCGATGCCGGTCATGCCCGGCGGCACCCGGTACTCGAAGAGCCGGTCGAGCTGCGGCAGCCGCGAGTCGACCACGACTCGCGCGAACCGCGTTGCCTCGCCCGCCGTCACGTCGGGCCCGCTCGCGTCGGACTCGCCGGGCAAGGACCTCAGAGCCCCGCGGCGGAGCGCAGCGCGTCGACGCGGTCGAGCCGCTCCCAGGTGAAGCCGGGCAGCTCGCGGCCGAAGTGCCCGTAGGCGGCCGTCTGGCGGTAGATGGGCTTGCGCAGGTCCAGATCGCGCACGATCGCGCCCGGGCGCAGGTCGAAGACCTCCAGAATCGCCGCCTGGATGGCGTCGTCGGAGACGGTGCCGGTGCCGAACGTCTCGACGTAGACGCCCACCGGCTGCGCCATGCCGATCGCGTACGCGGCCTGCACCTCGAGCCGCGAGGCGAGACCCGCAGCGACCGCGTTCTTCGCCACCCAGCGCAGTGCGTAGGCAGCCGAACGGTCGACCTTCGACGGGTCCTTGCCGCTGAACGCGCCGCCGCCGTGCCGAGCGGCGCCACCGTAGGTGTCGACGATGATCTTGCGGCCCGTGAGGCCGGCATCGCCCTTCGGCCCGCCCGTGAGGAAGGAGCCGGAGGGGTTCACGATCGTGCGCATCCCGGATGCGTCCAGGCCCAGCTCGGCCACGACCGGCTCGATCACGTGCCGGGAGACGGCCGCGTGGATCTCGTCGCCCGTGACGCCCGGCGCGTGCTGCGTCGAGACGAGCACGGCGTCGACCGTGACAGGTGTGAAGCCGTCGTAGCCGATCGTCACCTGCGTCTTGCCGTCCGGCCGCAGCCACTCGATGTCGCCGGATCGGCGTACGGCTGCAAGCCGCTCGGCCAGCCGGTGCGCCGCCCAGGCGGTCGCCGGCATGAACGTGGGCGTCTCGTCGGTCGCGAAGCCGAACATGATGCCCTGGTCGCCCGCGCCGATGAGGTCGAGCGGGTCGTCGGAGCCGGCGCGCGCCTCGACGGCGGTGTCGACGCCGGTCGCGATCTCGGTCGACTGCTCGCCGATCGAGACCGTCACGCCGCACGAGTTGCCGTCGAACGACACCTCGCTGGAGTCGTAGCCGATGTCGACGATCGTGCGGCGCGCGAGCGAGGCGATGTCGACGTAGCCGCTCGTGCGCACCTCGCCGGCGACGTGCACGAGACCGGTGGTGACGAGCGTCTCGACGGCGACCCGCGCCTCCGGGTCCTGCGCGAGCATCGCGTCGAGCACGGCGTCGGAGATCTGGTCGGAGATCTTGTCGGGGTGACCCTCGGTGACCGACTCCGAGGTGAACAGGCGCAGGCTCAACGGATGCTCCTCAGTGGTTCTGGATGGTGCCGGTACGCGCGGCGAGCCGCTGCGCGACCTGATCGACGATCTCGCGTGCCACTGACGCCTTCTGACCCGTCGCCTCAGCGATCACGCCGGAGGCATCCAGCACGCGGATGTGGGTGCCCACGTCGCCGAAGCCCGTCTCGTGGCCGACGCGGTTGAGCACCAGCAGGTCGGCGCCCTTGCGCGCGAGCTTCGCCCGGCCCCGCTCGAGCAGCGCCGCATCGTCGTCCTCGGTCTCGGCCGCGAAGCCGACCACCAGGTTCGTGCGGTCGCGCTGCGCGAGCCCAGCGAGGATGTCGGGGTTCTCGGTGAGCTGCAGCGTGGGCTCTGCGCCCCACTCCTCCTTGGAGCGCTTGCCGTCGGAGACGTCGGCGACGCGGTAGTCGGCGACGGCGGCTGCCATCACCACGACGTCCGCGCTCGCGTGCGCCTCCATGGCGGCGGCGAGCTGCGCGGTCGTCTCGACCGCGACGAGCTCGACGCCATCCGGCACCGCGACGTCGAGGTTCGCGCCCACGAGCGTCACCGCGGCACCGGCATCGCGTGCCGCGGTCGCGACAGCGACGCCCATCGCACCGCTGGAGCGGTTGCCGAGGAAGCGCACCGGGTCGATCGGCTCCCGCGTGCCGCCGGCGGAGACGACGACCCGGCGGCGCGCGAGCGGCCCATCGGCGATCCGGCCGGCCACGACCGCCACTGCCGCAGCGACCACGTCGTGGGGCTCCGCCATGCGGCCCATGCCGGAGTCGGTGCCCGTCAGCTGGCCCGCGACGGGGCCCACCACGATCGTGCCGCGGCCGCGGAGCGTCGCGACGTTCGCCTGCACGGCGGCCTGGTCCCACATCTCGGTATGCATCGCCGGGGCAATGACGAGCGGCGCTCGCGAGGCGAGGATGGTGGTGCCGAGCAGGTCGTCGGCGAGCCCGAGCGCGAGCTTCGCAATCGTGTTGGCGGTCGCCGGCAGCACCACGATGAGGTCGGCCTGCTGGCCGAGCGCCACGTGGCGCACGGCCGCGACATCGTCGAAGACCTCGTCGGTGACGGGGTTGCGGCTGAGCGCCTCGAGCGTCGGGCGCCCGATGAAGCGCAGCGCGGATGCCGTGGGCACGACATGCACGTCGTGGCCCGCCTGCACGAGCTCGCGGATGGCGAGCGCAGCCTTGTACGCCGCGATCCCGCCGGAGATCCCGACGACGACGCGCATCACACCGAGGTCGCCTCGTCCTTGGTCAGCGCGAGCTTGTCCTCGTGGATCTCGTGCAGCGCGACCGACAGCGGCTTGTCCTCGATCGTCGAGTCGACCAGCGGGCCCACGTTGTCGAACATCGAGCCCTCGTGGATGTCGGTGTAGTAGTCGTTGATCTGGCGCGCGCGCTTCGACGCGAAGATCACCAGCTGGTACTTGGAGTCGACCTTCTCGAGCAGCTCGTCGATCGGCGGGTTGATGATGCCCTTGCTGGCCATGGGTGCCTCCTGCGTGGTGATGGATGCGGGCGCGGCCCGCGAAAGCTCGTGCGCCGGTGGGCGCAAGGAACCATCCTACCCGGTCGAGGGCGGCCAGGACCGTGCGGGGCAGGATTCATCGGATGACGCGTACGCCATCCACATCCGCCCAGGCGCGGCCGACCGTGACGATGTCGGCCTCCAGGCGGCGTCCGAGCGCGAGCCATCGCCGATCGGCGAGCGACAGCCCGGTTCCCCTGCGCCAGAGGGCTGCCGCGATCTCCGCGTCGGCGACGGTGACGGGTTCGATCGCGAGCGGGTAGCTGCGGAGCACGTCGCGAGCGGCAGACCAATCGGCGCCGAAGACGATCATCCGGTCCGTTGCGCGGTCGCGTTGGTGGATCTCAATAGTCTACCTATCAGCCGGTGTAGGCTTTCTCGTCTTCGCGAGACTGTTGACGCCGATAGGTCCTGATGTGGCAGCTTGGCTCGTCCTCGGATCCCTGGTGCCCGTCGTCGTTGGTCGGGTCGTGCTGGACCGAGTTCGTAGACGGCACACGCGCGGCTGACGTCACACGCGAAGGCGCGGCGTCGCTCCCCTTATCCGACGCCGCACGCGACCATCCGTGCCCCCAGGGTCACGGAGGAGTCATCTCGCCACCCCGTCAACTCGCACCGCTCGTCATGTCTCCCTCCGCGACGAGGATGTGCTCGACGACCTCGCGAGCCGCCTCGGCGATGTCGGTGTTGACGACGGTCGCGTCGAACTCCGGCTGGCTGGCGAGCTCGACCTTCGCCGTCTCGAGGCGCCGCGTGCGTTCGTCCTCGGTCTCGGTGCCGCGGCCGACGAGCCTGCGCACGAGCTCGTCCCACGACGGCGGCGCGAGGAACAGCAGCACCGCATCCGGGAACGACTCGCGCACCTGCCTCGCACCCTGCAGGTCGATCTCCAGCAGCACCGACGAGCCCTCGTCGAGCGCTGCCTGCACGCTGGAGCGCGGCGTGCCGTAGCGCGACCGGTTGTGCACGGTCGCCCACTCCAGGAACTCGCGCTCGTCGACCATCCGATCGAAGTCGGCGTCCGAGACGAACGCGTAGTGCACGCCGTCGATCTCGCCGGGTCGCGGGCTGCGCGTCGTGGCGCTCACGGACTGGCGGATCTGCGGGAAGTGCTCGCGCACGTACTGCGCGACCGTGCCCTTGCCGACCGCGGTCGGGCCGGCGAGCACGATGAGACGGGGGCGACGCGAGGGATCCACGTCGTCAAGCCAACCGCGAACGCGCTCGCGCTGCAAACCGCCGAGCCCGCCGAGCCGCTTCGACTGCGCGATCGACAGCTTCGCCATGAGCGATGTCACGCGCGCGGGACCCATGCCGCGCAGGCTGCCGAGGTACTCGCTCACCCGCAGCCGTCCCTCCGGACCCTCCGGCTCCTGCCACGCGCGCTCCGCGACATCGCGCGGGCCGCGCTGCCCCGCGGCGAGTGCGCGCTTCACCGCAGCGCGGCCCCGACGGGCCTCGACCGCGGCGCGGCCGGCCGCGCCGGGGTCCGGCAGCGAGCGATCTCCCGTCGAGCTCACGCCGGCAGCGCTGCCCGGGCAGCGTCGATCGCGTCGACGAGCCCGCGCTCCCCCGCCTGCAGGATGCTGCGCGACGCACTCGCGAGCACGAGCGCGTCCGACGGGAAGAGGGTGCGCAGCGACGACAGCTGCGCTCCCTGCGCGCCGAATCCGGGCGCGAGGATCGGGGTGCTGCCGGTCGCATCGATGCCGAAGTCCGCCCGATCGACGGTCGCACCCACCACCAGCCCGTGGCCGGCGGCAGTGCGCGCGTTGCGCTGCGCGACCGCGTCGGCGACGGATGCGGCCACCGTGCGGCCATCGCCCAGCCGCGCGAGCTGGAGCGCCGAGCCCTCGGGGTTCGAGGTCGCCGCCAGCACGAACAGCGCCTTGCCGCCCGACTCCGCAGCTGCGAACAGCCCGTCGAGCGCGCCGACGCCCAGATACGGACTGACGGTGAGCGCATCCGCCTCCAGCGGCGAGCCCGGCGCGAGCCAGGCGGCCGCATAGCCGGCATTCGTCGACCCGATGTCGCCCCGCTTCGCGTCGGCGATCACGAGCAGGCCCGCCGCGCGGGCATCCGCCAGCACCGCCTCCAGTGCCGCCAGGCCGGTCGAGCCGTGCGCTTCGAAGAGCGCCACCTGCGGCTTCACGACCGCCACTCGCCCCGCGCACGCCTCCACGACGGCTCGACCGAAGCGCTCGAGCCCAGCGGCATCCGAGGGCACGCCCCACGCGTCGAGCAGCGACCGGTGCGGGTCGATGCCGACGCACAGCTCGCCGTGCCGGTCGACGGCCTCGCGGAGACGGATCAGGAACGTCATGCGAACGTCCGCCCGTGGTACTCCTGCAGGCTGGTCACCTCGAACGGCTCCCGCGATGCCTCGACCGCCGCGACAGCGGCACCCAGCTGCGCGACGGTCGTGAAGAGCGCCTTGTCGGACGCCACGGTCGCTGCGCGGATCTCATAGCCGTCGGCACGCGCGATGCCGCCCGTCGGCGTGTTGATGATGATGTCGATCTCGCCCGCGTCGATCAGGTCGACGATCGAGGGCTCATCCCCGGCCTCGGAGTGCTTGCGCACGGTCTCGACCCGGATGCCGTTGCGCGCCAGCACCTCTGCCGTGCCGATGGTCGCGACGATGCGGAAGCCCAGCTGCTGCAGGCGGTGGATGGGCAGCACCGCCTGTCGCTTGTCGCGGTCAGAGAGCGAGACGAACACGGTGCCGCTCGTCGGCAGTCCGCCGTAGGCGGCGGCCTGGCTCTTCGCGAATGCGGTCGGGAAGTCGCGGTCGATCCCCATCACCTCGCCCGTGGAGCGCATCTCCGGCCCCAGCAGGCTGTCGACCATGCGGCCGTCGGCGGTGCGGAAGCGCCGGAACGGCAGCACCGCCTCCTTCACGGCGATCGGCGCGTCGATCGGCATGATCGTGCCGTCGCCCTCGGGCAGCATGCCCTCCGCGCGCAGCTCGGCGATCGTGGCGCCCGCGAGCACGCGCGCGTTCGCCTTCGCGATCGGCGTGCCGATCGCCTTGGCGACGAACGGCACCGTGCGGCTCGCGCGCGGGTTCGCCTCGATCACCTGCAGCACGCCCGTGGCGTACGCGAACTGCACGTTGATGGGGCCGCGCACGTCGAGCCCCTCGGCGATCCGCAGCGTCGCGTCGCGGATCTCCAGCAGCTGCGAGCGGCCGAGCCCGACGGGCGGCAGCGTGCAGGACGAGTCACCCGAGTGGATGCCCGCCTCCTCGATGTGCTCGAGGATGCCGCCGACGAAGAGCTCGTGCCCGTCGTAGATGGCGTCCACGTCGATCTCGATCGCATCGTCGAGGAAGTGGTCGACGAGCAGCGGCGCCTTGGGCCCGACGATGCCGTGGCCGGCGATGCGGTCGAAGTAGCCGTGCAGGCTGGGCGTGTCGTAGATGATCTCCATGCCGCGCCCGCCGAGCACGAATGAAGGGCGCACAAGGACCGGGTAGCCGATGCGCTCCGCGATCTCGACGGCCTGATCCTCGGTGGTCGCGATGCCGTTGCGCGGCGCGATGAGACCGGCGTCGTCGAGGATGCGCTGGAACAGGCCGCGCTCCTCTGCCGCGTCGATCGCATCCGGCGTCGTGCCGAGGATCGGGACGCCGTGCTCCTCGAGCCCGCGAGCCAGGCCCAGCGGCGTCTGCCCGCCGAGCTGCACGATGACGCCGACGAGCTCGCCTGCCCCCTGCTCCACGTGCACGATCTCGAGCACGTCCTCGAGCGTGAGCGGCTCGAAGTAGAGCCGGTCGCTCGTGTCGTAGTCGGTCGAGACCGTCTCAGGGTTGCAGTTCACCATGATGGTCTCGAACCCCGCTTCGGCGAGCGCGAACGACGCGTGCACGCAGGAGTAGTCGAACTCGATGCCCTGACCGATGCGGTTGGGCCCGGAGCCGAGGATGATCACCTTCCGGCGGTCCGACGGCGCGACCTCGGTCTCGAGGTCGTAGCTCGAGTAGTGGTAGGGCGTCTCTGCGGGGAACTCGCCGGCGCAGGTGTCGACCGTCTTGTAGACCGGCCGCAGCCCGATGGCCCACCGCGCCTGACGCACCTCGGCCTCCGTCACGCCGCGCAGCTGCGCGATCTGCGCATCCGAGAAGCCGTGCTCCTTCGCCAGGCGCAGGCGATCCTCGTCGAGCTCGCCCGCACGGATCCGGTCCGCAACCTCGTTGATGAGCACCATCTGGTCGAGGAACCAGGGATCGATCCCGGTCGCCTCGTGCGCCTGCGCGATCGTCGCGCCAGCGCGCAGCGCCTGCTGCAGCGTGACGATGCGGCCGTCGGTGGGGGTGCGTGCGATCTCCAGCAGCGCGGCTGCATCACCCGGCTCACCCGTCCAGTGGAACGAGGAGCCCTGCTTCTCGAGCGAGCGCAGCGCCTTCTGCAGTGCCTGCGTGTAGGTGCGGCCGATGGCCATCGCCTCGCCGACCGACTTCATGGTCGTCGTGAGCGTCGCGTCCGCTGCCGGGAACTTCTCGAAGTTGAAGCGCGGCACCTTGACGACCACGTAGTCGAGCGCGGGCTCGAACGAAGCGGGCGTCACCTTCGTGATGTCGTTGGGGATCTCGTCCAGGCGGTAGCCGAGCGCGAGCTTCGCGGCGATCTTGGCGATCGGGAAGCCCGTCGCCTTTGAGGCGAGCGCCGAGGAGCGGGAGACGCGAGGGTTCATCTCGATGACGATGATGCGGCCCGTCAGCGGCTCGACGGCGAACTGGATGTTGCAGCCGCCGGTGTCGACGCCGACGTCGCGGATCACGCGGATGGCGATGTCGCGCATCCGCTGGTACTCCTTGTCGGTGAGCGTCAGCGCGGGCGCCACAGTGATCGAGTCACCCGTGTGCACGCCGACCGCGTCGACGTTCTCGATCGAGCAGATGACGACGGTGTTGTCGGCGGTGTCGCGCATGAGCTCGAGCTCGTACTCCTTCCACCCGAGGATCGACTCCTCGAGCAGCACCTCGCCGATGGTCGACGAGTGGATGCCGTCGCCCACGAAGCGGCGCAGCTCCGCCTCGTCGTGGGCGAAGCCGGAGCCGAGGCCGCCCATGGTGAACGAGGGACGCACCACGACCGGGTAGCCGTACTCCTCGGTGAAGGCGAGCGCGTCGTCGATGTTCTTGGCGATGACGCTGGAGGCGACGTCGGCGCCGGCGTCGAGCACCAGCTGCTTGAAGATCTGCCGGTCCTCGCCGCGCTGGATGGCCTCGACGCGCGCGCCGATGAGCTCGACACCGTGCCGGGCGAGGATGCCCTGCTCGTGCAGCGCGATCGCTGCGTTCAGCGCGGTCTGGCCACCGAGCGTCGGCAGGATCGCGTCGGGGCGCTCCTTCATGATGATCGTCTCGATCACCTCCGGCGTGATCGGCTCGATGTAGGTCGCGTCGGCGAAGTCTGGGTCGGTCATGATCGTCGCCGGGTTCGAGTTGACGAGGATGACGCGCACGCCCTCTTCGCGCAGCACGCGGCAGGCCTGCGTGCCGGAGTAGTCGAACTCCGCGGCCTGGCCGATCACGATCGGCCCGGAGCCGATGACGAGGACGGAGTTGATGTCGTCGCGCTTGGGCATGTCAGTTGGCCTCCTCGGCGGTCGCTCCGTGCGCTTGGTCTCGTGACGCGCCTTCGGCGCTCGATCTCGTGACGCGCTGAGGCCTCCTCGATCCGTCGCTCGACCCGCTTCGACGGTGCTGCAGCACCGTCTCGCGGAATTCTTCGAACATGTGGTGGGCGTCGTTCGGGCCTGCCGCCGACTCCGGGTGGTACTGCACGCTGAACGCCGGGATGTCGAGCGCGCGCAGCCCCTCGACGACACGGTCGTTGAGCGAGACGTGGCTCACCTCGACCCGGCCGAAGCCCGCTGGGCTCACGAGCTCCTCGCCAATGGCGGCATCGACGGCGAAGCCGTGGTTCTGGCTGGTGATCTCGACGCGCCCGGTGGCGACGTCGAGCACGGGCTGATTGATGCCGCGGTGGCCGAAGGGCAGCTTGTAGGTGCCGAAGCCGAGGGCACGGCCGAGCAGCTGGTTGCCGAAGCAGATGCCGAAGAAGGGCAGCTCCTCGCGCAGCAGACCCTGCAGCAGCTCGACCTGCGCGTCGGATGCCGCGGGGTCACCGGGGCCGTTCGAGTAGAAGGCGGCGACGGGCTCGTGCTCGAGCACCTGCTCGAGCGTGGCGTCCTGCGGCAGCACGACGAGGTCGAAGCCCTGCTCGCGCAGGTAGGTGAGCGTCGAGGCCTTCACGCCCAGATCCAGCACCGCGAGGGTGCCGATCGAGTCGGTGAGCGCCTCCAGACGGTAGGCCTCCTCGGTGCTGACCGTCGCCGCGAGGCTGCGGCCTGCCATGGCGGGGCTGTCGCGCACGATGGCGAGCATCGCGTCGTCGTCGGTGAGCGCGTCGCCAGAGAAGACACCGGCGCGCATCGCGCCCACATCGCGGAGCCGACGGGTGATGGCACGGGTGTCGACGCCGGCGATGCCCACGACGCCGTCGCGCTCGAGCTGCGCGCCGAGCGGCTCCTCCGAGCGCCAGTTCGACGTGATGCGGCTGGCGGCACGCACGACGTAGCCCGACGGCCACATGCGACTGGACTCGTCATCCTCGGCGTTCACGCCCGTGATGCCGATGTGCGGAGAGGTCTGCACGACGATCTGGCTCGCGTAGCTGGGATCGGTGAGCGTCTCCTGGTAGCCGGTCATGCCGGTCGCGAAGACAGCCTCGCCGAGCGCCTGCCCGGCGGCGCCGTAGGCGGCGCCACGGTAGATCGTGCCGTCCTCGAGGACAAGCGCTGCTGGTGCGGATGGTGCGGTCATGGGGTGGTCCCTTCCCCGGTGGTCGTGGTCTTGGGTGCGCGCACGAGGCTGCTGAGCGCCTCGAGCACGGGAGCGTCATCGCCGATGACGCGGAGATAGGTGTCGACATCCGCCCCGAGCGTGTGCGCGATCACGAGGATCCCGCCCGGCTCGACGACGCGGTCGATGGTCCAGGTGGCGCGGTCGACGCCGCGGATGCTGGAGGCGGGGATGCGCACCTCGCGCCGGTCGGCGAGCAGCTGCACGCCGTCGCCGTCGACCGTGAGCTGCGTGCGCCCTCGGAAGCCCAGTCCGTGCGCGAAGATGCGCTCGTAGGGGTCGCCGGCGCGGGTGGTGGCGACGTAGAAGGCCTCGGTGACGAGCGTCGGCAGGGTCTCGATCCAGCCCGCCGGCTCGTCGATGTCGCGCTGGCGCCGGCGCTTCGACCAGAGGCCGAGCACGACGAGCAGTGCGACCACGACCACGAACGCCGCGCTCAGCAGCGCGAAGAGCTCTTTCGTCATGCGGTCGCCTCCGCTCTGGCGGTGGCATCGGTGCCGGGCGCTGCGGCGATCTCGCCGTCGGCGACGGTGCGGCGGCCCGCGTGCCACACGTGCGTGACGCGGCCCGGCAGCTCCGTCCCCAGGAACGGGGAGTTCGTCGAGCGTCCCTTGAGGTGCGCGGCCTCGACCGTGCCGCGCGCGGCGGCGTCGACGAGCACGAGGTGCGCAGGCGAGCCGATCTCGAGCGGCGCGTCGTAGCCCGGCTCCCGGCCGATCGCGGCGGGGGTGGTCGACATGACCCGCGCGACCGCCGCCCAGTCGAGCAGGCCCGTCTCGACGCACGCCAGCTGCACGGCGCTGAGTGCCGTCTCGAGCCCGACCATGCCGAAGGCGGCATCCGCGAACGCCGTCTGCTTCGCCTCGGGCGTGTGCGGTGCGTGGTCGGTGGCGACAATGTCGATCGTGCCGTCGGCGAGCGCTTCGCGAAGGGCGAGGACGTCGCGATCTGCGCGCAGCGGCGGGTTCACCTTGAAGCGGCCGTCGTAGCCGCGCACGAGCTCCTCGGTGAGCAGCAGGTGGTGCGGGGTGACCTCCGCCGTGATCGCGATGCCCCGCGCCTTCGCCGCGCGCACCACCTCGACGGTCTCGACCGTCGAGACATGGCACACGTGCAGGCGAGCCCCCGCGGCCTCGGCGAGCATCGCGTCGCGCGCGACGATCGACGCCTCCGCGACCGATGGCCACCCGGTGAGGCCGAGCTCGGCTGCGAGCGGGCTCTCGTGCATCACGGAGCCGCGGGTGAGGGCGGGATCCTGCGCGTGCTGCGCGACGACGGCATCCAGCGACGCGGCGTGCTCGAGCGCACGGCGCATGAGCTCCGCGTCGGCGACGCAGTGGCCGTCGTCGCTGAAGACCCGCACACGGGCCGCGCTGCCGGCGAGCATCCCCAGGTCGGCGAGCCGCTCTCCCGCGAGCCCGACGCTCACGGCGCCGATCGGTCGCACGGTCGCAAGACCGGCCTCGATGCCGAGCCGGTGGACCTGCTCGACGACCGCCTGCGTGTCGGCGACGGGCGTCGTGTTCGCCATCGCGAAGACGCACGTGTAGCCGCCTGCGGCTGCGGCGCGGACGCCGGTCGCGATGGTCTCGGCCTGCTCGCCGCCGGGCTGTCGCAGGTGCGTGTGCAGGTCGACCAGACCCGGGAGCGCGATGAGGCCGGATGCGTCCACGACGTCCGCCGCATCGCGATCGATGGTGCCGGGATCGACGAAGGTGCCGTCGAGGATCGCGAGATCGCGCGCCTCACGGCCGAGGATCGAGGCACCGGTCACCAGCGTGGCTCGGCGCCGGCGCGCGACTGTCGGCTGCGTCGTGGTCATCGTGCGTCTCCCTGATCGGATGCGAGCAGCGAGTACAGCACGGCCATGCGCACCGAGACGCCGGCGGTGACCTGCTCGAGCACGGTCGAGGCGTCGCTGTCTGCGGCACGGCTCGAGAGCTCGAGGCCGCGGTTCATGGGGCCCGGGTGCATGATCTGCGTGCCGGGGATGCGAGCGAGGCGCTCATCCGTGAGCGACCAGCCGGTGATGTACTCGGCGGCGCTCGGTGCGACCCTGCCCGCCTGCCGTTCCAGCTGCACGCGCAGCAGCATCAGCGCATCCGGCTGCTCGGCGAGCACCAGGTCGAGGCTGGTCTCGGCGCGGACGCCGAGCCTCGTGCCGTCGGCGGCCGTGAGCGGCAGCAGTGAGGGCGGCCCGACGACCGTGACCTCGGCGCCGAGCGACGGCAGCAGCAGCGCGTTCGACCGGGCGACACGGGAGTGGGCGATGTCGCCGACGATCGCGACCCTCAGGCCGTCGAGCCCCCTGCCGCGTGCCGCGTCGCCGTGGATGCGTCGGCGCAGCGCGAACGCGTCGAGCAGCGCCTGCGTCGGATGCTCGTGCGTGCCGTCGCCGGCGTTGACGACCGGGCGGCCGATCCAGTCGGCCAGCAGCGCCGGTGCCCCGGATGAGCCGGAGCGCACCACGACGCCGTCGACGCCCATCGCAGCGATCGTCAGGCCGGTGTCGCGCAGCGACTCGCCCTTCGACGCGCTGGAGCCCTTGCCAGAGACGTTGATGACATCGGCAGAGAGCCACTTGCCGGCGATCTCGAACGACGAGCGGGTGCGCGTCGAGTCCTCGAAGAACAGGTTGACGACCGTCCGGCCGCGCAGCGCCGGCAGCTTCTTCAGCTCGCGATCCTGGATCTGATGCATGTCCTCGGCGAGGTCGAGCAGGGCGATCGCCTCGTCGCGGGGCATGGCCGCGGTCAGCAGGTGCTTCATGCGATGTCGCTCGCGTGCGACGCATCCTGGATCAGCACCGCATCCCGTCCGTCCACCTCGTCGAGCAGGATCGACACGTGCTCGCTCCGCGCACTTGGCAGGTTCTTGCCCACGGAATCGGCGCGGATCGGCAGCTCTCGGTGACCGCGGTCGACGAGCACCGCGAGCCGCACGGCGCGGGGCCGGCCGATGTCGGAGAGCGCGTCGAGCGCGGCACGGATGGTGCGGCCCGAGTAGAGCACGTCGTCGACGAGCACCACGACGCGATCGTCGACACCGTCGGCAGGGATGTGCGTGGGGTGCGAGGCGCGAGTCGGACGGCCGCGCAGATCATCGCGGTGCATCGTGATGTCGAGCGCCCCGGTGCGCGGGGCGAAGTCCTCACCCGTGATGTCGCTGAGCCGGTCGGCGAGGCGCTGCGCGAGATGCACGCCGCGCGTGGGGATGCCGAGCAGGATGAGATCGTCGGATCCGTGGTTCGCCTCGAGGATCTCGTGGGCGATGCGTGTGAGGGCCCTGGATATCTCGTCGGGGCCGAGCACGGTTCGTGCGGGCGCATTGGTGTCGGGCGCTGTGCGCTGAGTCACTGCGACTCCCTTCTCCGCCTCACAGGACGGGCTTCAAGGTTGTCTGATTGCTCCACTCTACCGCGCCACGTGCTCCGGTCGGAGCCCCAGCCCGATGAAGCGGCCCATGAGGTGCCGCAGCGCCGGCAGGTGCTGCAGGGCGCGCAGGGGCAGCGGCACCGGCACGCGCTCGCCGGGCTCGGCGAGCCGCACGAGCACCGTCTCGAGACGGCGCTGGAACGCCTGCGTCACACGGGCGGGTCGCTCCCGACGCCGCTGGATCTCGCGCAGCAGCGCCTCGCTGGGTCGCGCGTGCCGGAGTTGCGGGACGAGCGCGTTCGCTGTCGCGACCGCATCCTGGATCGCGAGATTGATGCCCACGCCGCCAGCCGGCGACATGGCGTGCGCGGCGTCGCCGATCGCGAGGAGCCCGTCCCGATACCAGCGCTCGAGCCGCTCGATGCGCACGTGCAGCACCCGCACCTCGTCGAGACGCAGCGCCGACATCCGCTGCTCGAACAGCGGGGCGAGCAGCGCGATCCGTCGCCGCATCGCCTCGAACGATGCGGCATCGCCGTGCCACGCGTCCTTCCGGACGATGTGGGCGCACTGGTAGAAGTCGCCGCGTGGGATCGACAGCAGCGCGCCGTCGCCGGCGAGCAGGAACGGCATCTGCTCGTTGACAGCTCTCGGGATGCGGAACCACAGCACGTCGATCGCGCTCCTGGCGCCGAGCGTCCTCAGTCCCGCCGCGGCACGCAGCTCGGAGTCGCGGCCATCGGCGAGCACGGTCAGCTTGGCGCGGATCTCAACCGGGCCATCGGGGCCCTCTGCCACGACACCCGTGATGCGCGCCCCATCGCGCAGCAGCGCTGTGCCTGCGGTGCGCACGCGCAGCGAGAAGCCCGCGTGCTCGCGGCCGGCTTCCGCCAGCAGATCGAGGAAGTCCCACTGCGGCATGAACGCGATCGCCGTGCGCTCCGTCGGCAGGCGGGTGAAGTCGGCGAGCACCAGGCTGCGGCCGGAGAACGACATGGTCACCCGGGGCAGATCCTCGTGCGGGCGCGCCAGGAAGCGATCCAGCAGTCCGAGCTCGTGCAGCACCTCCTGCGTGGACGGATGGATTGTGTCGCCGCGGAAGTCGCGCAGGAAGTCGCCGTGCTGCTCGAGCACGGTCACGCGCACGCCGCCACGGGCGAGCAGCAGCCCGAGCATGAGGCCCGCCGGTCCGCCGCCCACGACGACGCAGTCGCGCTCGGTTCGCTCGGTGCGATCGGTTCGCTCGGTGCCCTCGGTGCGCTCGGTGCGCTCGGTGCCTTCGATGCGCTCGATGCGCTCGATGGGGGCGATCTCGGTCATGGCCCTATGGTGCGCGCGTTTGTGCGCGGGCACGAGGGGTGACTGGGAGGCTCGGTGCAGCGGTGACGCCCATCTGCGCATACCGGCTCATCTGCGCAGGATGATCTGCGTCTGAGGTGGGTGGTCGCATGCCGTCAGCGGGCGTGTGCGAGGGTCGCGAGCGGGGACGCGGTGCCGCAATGAGCGCTCGATCAGGCTGGGGACGCGTCGACGGGGCCGCGTGCTCGCGACTCGGGGAACGACATCGCCCGGGCTCCGGCCGCTTGGGACCCGCACGGGGTGCGCCGCCGCGACGTCGTTCACCGTTGGCTGGATGATCGGTTCGTACTGCGGCGCCGCCGCATTGCTCGCGATGGTGGTCGCGCACGCTGCGGCCGGGGCGCGCATGACACGTGCGGAGCGGTCCGGGGGTCGGAGTTCGGCGACGATGCGCCAGCTCCCAGGCTTCTCGCCTGCGCGTTCGACGCGGAGGCGGCCAGCGTGGATCTCGTGGTGGTGGTAGCTGCAGACGAGGATCCCGTTGTCGATGTCGGTGGGGCCGCCGTGCTGCCACCAGAGGATGTGGTGGGCCTCGGTCCAGGCGACGGGCATGCCGCAGCCGCGCACGCGGCAGCCGCGGTCGCGGATGGCAAGGGCCCGGTGCTGGGCGCGGCTGAAGAAGCGCTGCGTGCGGCCGAGGGCGAGCACGTGGCCGTTCGCGTCGACGATGCTGTGCTGCGCGTTCGCCGAGCACAGGAGCCGCTCGACGGTCTCGATCGGCACGAGGTTGCCGGTGTGCTCGATGCGGAGGCTGCGGTCGGGATGCTCGATGCCCTGCAGGTAGGCGGTGTAGGCGGCGATGTCGCCGTGGAAGACGAGCGTGGGCGGCTCGCCGCCGGCGGTGGGCGCGCTCGCGGAGGCGGCGTGCTGGCGCACCAGCGCCATCATCACGTCGTGGCGCCGCTGCTCGGGTGTGCGGTCATCCACCACCTCGAGTCCAGCATCGGCGCCGGCACCGGGCTCGCTGTCGGTGTCGGCATCCGGGCCGGTGTCGCGGAACGCGACCTGCACACGGGGGCTGGCGTAGGCGTCAAGGAACGCGTTCAGCTCCGAGCCCTCCTCGGGCGGGGACAGGAGGATCGTCTCCCAGATGCCGTCGGCGCGCTGCCGCTGCCGCAGGCTGCGCATCGCCCGCAGCCGCTCGTCTGCCGGGAGCACCCCGTCGGGGTCGAGCGCGGCGGCGTAGGCGCGCGCCTGCGTCACCAGCAGCTCCGGCACCAACGGCGCGGTCGGATCGGCCGCGACATCGACCAGCTGCCCCTCCGCCCACGCCAGCAGCCCCGGATCGGCACGCGGCGCCACCGGCTCGAGCGTGCCGACGATCGCGCGCGCCTGCGCGACCGACACCGCACCCTCCCCGACCGCCACCGCCACCCGCGGGTAGCGGGCTGCGATCGCAGCCCCGGACAGCCCCACCCCGGCAGTCGTGGCGGCGGCCAGCGCGAGCAGCCCCTGCGCCTCACCGGCACGGATGCCGAACGCGTTCGCCACCGCCTCCTTGGCGCTGCGCTGCCCGAGCCGCCGACACAGGGCCTCCTCCGCGGGCCCGGTCGAGCGCGCGGAGACCTGCTCCACCACCCGCAGCTGCAGACCACCCACCACCCGAGCGAGCTCGGCCGAGCGCGCCAGCAGCACCGCGATCTCCTCGTGCCGCGCCCGAGACAGCGAGCCAGCATCAGCCAAGGCCGCACGCGCCGCCTCGACCGCTGCCGTCACCTGCTCGATGCTCGTCACCTGCGACTCCCTCGTTGCGGCCAGAGTAGAACGGGCCACCCACATGGCTGAGCCGGTGTGCACCGTGGCACAGCGCCGTGCCACCGCGACGGGGTACGGGCGGCGTGCGCCTCAGGGGCGAGTGAATTGTCGCGTCAGCCGCCGAGCTCGTAGCTGGCCACATCCTGGGTCAGCGTCGGCGTTCCTCCGAGCAGCAGCACCCGAGGCGCGCTGAGTCGGCGATGCTCCGCGGGCAGTGCCGGAGCCAGGCAGCTGCTCGGCGTCAGGTACAGCGGTGCGCCCTGCGCTCCGGCGACGGCAGACGCGGCCAGCGCGTCCGGGAACCGATTGCCGGCCGCGATGTACATCGTCGAGCGCGACTGCGTGAACGCCGAATTGACCAGCACAGCGGTCGCGTAGCGATTCTCGCCCGCGACTCGCGTTGCCGAGCGATTGGCTCCCGCGATGCGTGTCACGGGCGCGATCCGTGCCAGCGCCGCCTCCACGGACGCGGAGACGGACGGCTCCCCGCCCACGAGCACGATCGACGTCGGAGCGAGGCGACGGAGCGCCTCCGCGGTGCTGCTCGGCAGCACGCCGCCCGTCGTGAGCAGCAGTGGTGCACGCACGTGCGCTGCGGCTGCTCCGGCGCTGAGCGCGTCCGCGAACAGCTCGCCGCTCGCCACATAGACCTGCTGCGCACCGTTCGGGTAGCCCTGCCGCGCGACGAGCGCCGCCGTCTCGTAGCGATTCGCGCCAGCGATGCGCGACGGCGGCGCCATCGTGAGCGAGGTGTGCGTCATGATCGTCGCACCGCTGAGGTGCAGCGCGGTGCCCATGTCGACCCAGCTGCAGCGGTTGATGCCGAGGTCGTAGCCGGATGCGGAGATGACACCAAGGGCGAGGACACCGCCGCCGGATCGATGCCGGAAGGTGGGGCCGCCGCTGTCGCCCGGCAGGCACGCGTAGTTCGACGATGGGGGCACGCTCTGGCGCGCCATGGCACGGAACGTCGAGCACGCCCAGAAGCCGAAGTCGTAGCAGCCCGCGGGTTCGCTGGTGCGGGTGGCGTAGCGCTCTCCCTGACGGGTGCCGGAGAACCCGACGGATGCACCCGGAGCGACCTGCGTCGCGCCGTGCACCGCGACCTCGCTCGAGCCGCTGCAGGCGCGCCCCAGCCACATCGTCGGTCGGGCCGCCGCGGTGCGCACGAGCAGCGAATCGACGTTCTTCCCCGCCCCGATCAGGTTCTGCGAGACGCGGCCGATCGTGGCGCCACTGCCCAGGCCGCAGATCTGCGCTGCGTGCCCGCTGGCAACGAACGCGCCGTTCGAGCCGAGCGGGGAGGCGCAATGCCCCGCACTCATGACGGCGGGCGCTCGGTCCGCTGTGCGGACGGCGAAGCCGGTCGTGCATGCCAGGCCACCAACCCGGATCGCGTTGCCACCGCCGTAGCCGTCGGCATCGTGCATCCGGCTGACGGGCTCATCAGCGACGTCTGCGACGAGGTCGACGGGCACGCCGAGGTCTGCGAGTCCGAGCACGGATGACACGTCATCGGCTGCCTCCGCCCGCTCCCCGTCCACCGCGCTCGGCAGCGATTCGATCATTCGAGTCAGCGTCGGGCCGAGCGCAGCGGTGCTGCTGTCGAGACCGATGCGCAGGCTCGCCTGTCGATGGTCGATCGACACCGAGATGATGGCATCGCCCGCCCTGCCACCGATCTGCATCACGCGCTCCTGCGCGTCGCACAGCGCCGTGAGCGGCTGCCCTGCAGCAGTCGAGGTGGTAACCTCCAGGGCCCGCGCGTCGGTCTGCAGGTGCGCCTCGAGCTGCTCGATCTGCGCGGGCACGAGCGCGGCCGCATTCCCTGCTCCCGCCAGAGCGATGACGTGCAGCGCCGTCGCGGCACCGTCGTCGGCTCGTGCGATCTCGGCCCCGGCGAGCGCATCCGGATGCCGCAGCAGCAGCTCGTGCTGCAGGGTGCGTGCGGCCGCCTCGCGCAGCGCGGACCCATCGGCCGTCGGCTCGGCCTCGACGGGCACGATCGCTGAGCGCACGAGGCACGCCTCCACCGCTGCCGCGCCCGACGCCGCGGCTGCCCTCGCGGGCGCGGGTGCTGCGACCACAGCGGATGCCACGATCGTGGCGGTCGTCAGGGCGGCGAGCAGCCCTCTCACCGTTGCGGGGGTCTGCACGGCACAGCGCTCCTCTCAGCAGCGGGATCGTCACGCCAGTGTGAGCGTCCCTCGACGAGCGGAGTCTGCCATACGGCTCGCTCCGCGCCGTCGACCGCGCCGAGGTCAGGCGCGCTCCGCGGCGTCGACCGCGCCGAGGTCAGGCGCGCTGCGCGGCGATCTTGCCGAGCACGCCGTTGATGAACGCGCCGGAGCGGTCCGTCGACAGCTCGTTCGCGAGGTGCACGGCCTCCGAGATGATGACGCTCACGGGCGCCGTCTCGTGCTCGAGCTCCCAGGCGCCGACCCGCAGGATCGCGAGATCGGTGCGCGGCATCCGCTCGATGGGCCAGTGCTCGCTGGACGACGCGATCAGCTCATCGATCGACGCGGTCTCGTCGGCGACGCCCGCCACGATCTCGCGCGCGAACGCGAACCAGCCGTGCGATGCCCAGCCCAGCCTGTCGGCGGTGTCGCGCAGCACCGTCGTCGGCGCCTCGTCGCGCGCGTTCGCCGAGTACAGCACCTCGACGGCGTGCTTGCGTGCCTTGCGGCGCGACGGATAGGACTCGGTCGCGGGATTCGTCGACGACACGTCAGTCGTTGATCCGGCCGAGGTAGCTGCCGTCGCGCGTGTCGACCTTGACGCGGGTGCCCTGCTCGACGAACAGCGGCACCTGGATCTCCGCGCCCGTCTCGACGGTGGCGGACTTGGTGCCGGCGCTCGAGCGGTCGCCCTGCAGGCCGGGCTCGGTGTAGGTGATCTCGAGCACGACGGATGCGGGCAGCTCGACCTGCAGCGCCTCGCCCTCGTGCATCGAGATGGTCGCGGTGCCGTTCTCGAGCAGGAACTTGGCGCCGTCGCCGACGATGTCTGCCGGAATCGGCAGCTGCTCGTACGTGTCGTTGTCCATGAACACGAAGTCGGTGCCGTCGTTGTAGAGGAACTGGTAGTCGCGGCGGTCGACCGTCGCGAACTCGATCTTGGTGCCGGCATTGAAGGTCTTGTCGACCGTCTTCTGGCTGCGCGCATTGCGCAGCTTGGTGCGGACGAACGCACCGCCCTTGCCGGGCTTGACGTGCTGGAACTCGATGACGGTCCAGAGCTGGCCGTCGAGGTTGAGCACCGCGCCGTTCTTGATGTCGTTCGTGGTTGCCATGCCGAGATCCGTTCCGTCGAGTGATGACCCTGGCGGGGCCGACAGATGAGTGTACCTGGCGCACGCTGGCCCCTAGTGTTGCCTCGTGCAGGACAACAGCGACGCCGCGCACTCGGACGGCCATCACATCTCCCACGAGGAGGGCGTCGCAGTCAATCGTGCGAACTGGGACGATCGCGTGCCGATCCACCAACGACACTACGACGGCCTGCGGATCCTGCCGCAGGATCCGCTCGCCCTCACCGACGTCGTGCGGCGAGACCTGCCGGTGCTCGCACGACTGCTCGGCGCCGCAGCGGACGACGCGCGGCCGCTCGCGGGGCGGTCACTGGCGCACCTGCAGTGCCACATCGGCACCGACACCGTCTCGCTCGCGCACGCCGGTGCATCCGTCATCGGCCTGGATTTCTCGGAGCCGGCGCTCGAGGTCGCGGCCCGGCTGTCGGACGCGTGCGGCATCGACGCGCGCTGGGTGCACAGCGACGTGCTGGACGCGGCGGCGGCGATCGGCACGCGCGTGGACGTGGTCTACACGTCGATCGGCACGATCTGCTGGTTCCGCGAACTCGATCGGTGGGCCGCGCAGATCGCCGAGCTGCTCGAGCCCGGTGGGCTGCTCTACTACCGCGACGCGCATCCGGCGATGCTCGCGCTCGACGACGCGAACGCCGAAGCGCTCACGCTCACCTACCGCTACTTCGAGAACGGCACCGCGCTGGAGTGGATCGACGACACCACCTACGCGAGCGACGGCGAACGGGTCGCGCATCCGCGCACGCTCGAATGGCCGCACTCGGTCGCCGAGATCGTGTCCGCCCTGCTCGGCGTCGGGCTGCGGATCGTCCTGCTCGATGAGGGCACGGTGCTGGAGTGGGACGCGCACCCGCGGATGGTCGCTGTCGAGGGCGGCTACGCACTGCCGGAGCACGAGCGACTGCTCGTGCCCGCATCGCTGACGATCGCTGCCGTGCGCGACTGACGCTGCCCCGAGCGGCGCGGCGTCGGAGCGGAGCGCGGCGTTCAGCGGCCGACGATGGCCTGCGCTGCGAGCCGGTAGCCGTCGAGCCCGAAGCCGGCGATCACGCCCGTCGCAACGGCCGAGACGACGGACGTGTGGCGGAACGCCTCGCGAGCGTGGGGGTTTGAGATGTGCACCTCGACGAGCGGCGCAACACCCTGCAGCTGTGCGCACGCGTCTCGGAGCGCGTAGGAGTAGTGGGTGAACGCCGCTGGATTGAGGATCACCGGCGTGCGCGCATCGACGGCTTCGTGCAGCCAGCCGACCAGCTCGGCCTCGTCGTCGGTCTGCCGCACGTCCGGCTCGACGGGGGCATCGCTCGTGCCGGCTGAGGCGACGAGCGGCGCGATGTCGGCGATCGTCATGGTGCCGTAGACCTCGGGCTCGCGCGTGCCGAGCCTGCCGAGGTTCGGGCCGTTCAGGACCAGGATGCGCATGCGGCCAGTCTGCCGCATCCGCGCGGCGCAGCCGCCGCGGTCTCGTGACGCGCGATGCTCTGCCGCCTTGGTCTCGTGACGCGCGCGGCTCCGCCACGCGCTCCTCGACCGACGGAGCAGCCGCAGGTCGAGGAGGCAGCGGGCGCAGCCCGCCGCCGTCACGAGACCGATCCCCCGCACCCCGACTGACAGAGCAGCCGCTACATCATGCCTTCGGCCAGCCCCACGTGGTTGCCGTCGGGGTCGGCGAGCACGGCCCACCAGCTCGTGGGCGTGATCTCGGCCTTGGCGATGACGACCGTCGCACCCCGCGCCGTCGCCTTCTCCAGCGTCTCGTCGATGGAGTCGACCTCGACCATGCTCCGAGGCTGCGTGAACCCCTCCGCGCGCTGCGTGAGCGCGCCGCCCGAGACGCCGTTGGGCGCCTGGAACATGGGGTAGCCCTCGAATCCTTCCATCTCGGCGAACTGCCAGCCGAAGAGGTCGGAGTAGAAGGCGGATGCCTGCTGCAGATCCGCGACAGGGATCTCGATGTGTGTGATGTCTCCGTGTGCCATGGCTGTGAGTCTGCTCGCGCACCGCGCGATGCGCCAGGGGTCTCGTGACGCGCGCGGCTGCGCCGCACGCTCCTCGACCGACGGAGCGACCGAACCGCTGCATTGCCGGGTCTCGTGACGCGCGCGGCTGCGCCGCACGCTCCTCGACCGACGGGAGCTGCTCGACCAACGGGAGCTCCTCGACCGACGGGCGCTGCTCGACCGGCGGAGCTCCTCGACCAACGGCCGCAGGTCGAGGAGGCGGCGGGCGCAGCCCGCTGCCGTCACGAGACCGGGCCGCAGCAGCGCCGGGCGTCAGTCGGCGAGCGACTGGTAGGCCATGAACAGCAGGCCCTCGTCGGGGCCCTCGAGGATCCGCGGCTTCGCAACGTCGTCGAGCACCACGTACCGCAGCATCGAGCCGCGCGTCTTCTTGTCCTTGCGCATCGACGCCAGCAGCGTCTGCCAGCGTCCGACGGGATAGGTCATCGGCAGCTCCAGCGACCCGAGGATCTCGCGGTGCTGATCGACGACGCGCTCCGGCAGCCGGCCGGCGAGGCGCGAGAGCTCGGCAGCGAACACCATGCCGATCGACACCGCAGCGCCGTGCCTCCAGCGATAGCGCTCGTTGTGCTCGATCGCGTGGCCGAGCGTGTGCCCGTAGTTCAAGAACTCGCGCTCCCCCGTGTCGCGGAAGTCCTTCGCAACCGCTCGCACCTTGACCTCGATCGAGCGCGCCACGATCTCGGCGAACTGCGGCGTCGTCGGGTCGGTGGATGCGTCGAGCTCGGTCTCCAGCAGCTCGAGGATGCGCGGGTCGGCGATGAAGCCGGCCTTGACGATCTCGGCGAAGCCGGTCAGCAGCTCGTTGCGCGGCAGCGAGTCGACCAGCTCGAGGTCGGCGATGACGGCCGCCGGGTGGTGGAATGCGCCGACCAGGTTCTTGCCCTGCTCGGTGTTGATGCCCGTCTTGCCCCCGACCGCCGCGTCGACCATGCCGAGCACGCTGGTCGGCACCTGCACGACCCGCACACCCCGCAGCCAGGTCGCGCCCACGAAGCCGGCCAGATCGGTCACGGCACCGCCGCCGAGGCCGAGCACGGCATCCGACCTCGTGAAGTCGGCCTGCCCCATGATCTGCCACAGGAACTGCGCGACCTCGATGCGCTTGGCCTCCTCGGCGTCCGGCACCTCCGCGAGCAGCACCTCGACGTCGAGCGAGGCCTTCAGATGGTCGGCGATGCGCGACATCGCCGGCTGGTGCACGACCAGCAGTCGCTGCACCCCGTCGAGCTGCTGCTGCAGGCGCTCGACCAGGATGCCCCGACCGACGTGGACGTCGTAGGGCTCGGTGGTCGGAACGTGGATCGTGGTCATGCGCGTGCTCCCTGGGGTTGCGTGCGGTGTGCGGCGTGGCTATCGGTCATGCGGTTCAGAGCCCCCGCTCCACCAGCCAGGCCTCCAGCTGGTCGACCAGCACGGCCATGGGTGTGCGGGAGGTGTCGACGCTCGTGTCGGCGAGGTCGCGGTAGACGGCGTCGCGCTCGGCCGCGATGCGGCGCCACGCGTCGATGCCGTCGGCGACGAGCGGTCGTCCGCCGCCGCCGATCCGTCGCTCGGCGGCGATCGCGTCGACCGTGACGAGCACGACCGTGGCGTGGGCGCGCAGCAGCGCGCGCGTGCCCTCGTCGAGCACGGCGCCGCCGCCGAGCGCGACGACGGTGCCGGGCGTGAGCGCTCGCCGCACGGTCTCGGCCTCCCACTGCCGGAACGTCGGCTCGCCGTGGGCGGCGAAGATCTCCGGGATCGGCCCGTGCTCGAGTGCGATCAGGCGGTCGGTGTCTGCGAAGGTGCGGCCCATGCGCGAGGCGAGCTTGCGACCGATCGAGGTCTTGCCAGCGGCCATCGGGCCGATGAGCACGACCGGCGGCGTCGCGCTCGCCTCGTCGCCCGGGCGCGGGCCGTCGGCCGTCATGGCGGCAACAGGCGCATCAGTGCGCCTCCGGCACCGTGCGCAGCTGCTCGGGGATCGCGGCGAGGTAGCCGTCCAGATTCCTGCGGGTCTCGGCGACGGAGTCGCCCCCGAACTTCTCCACCATCGCGTCGGCGAGCACGAGCGCGACCATCGCCTCTGCGACCACGCCCGCGGCCGGCACCGCGCACACATCGCTGCGCTGGTGATGCGCCTGCGCGGCCTCGCCCGTGGCGGTGTCGATGGTGCGCAGCGCTCGCGGCACCGTCGCGATCGGCTTCATGCCCGCGCGCACGCGCAGCGCATCGCCCGTGGACATGCCGCCCTCGATGCCGCCGGCGCGGCTGGTCGGGCGGTGGACGCCCGCCTCCCCGACGAGCAGCTCGTCGTGCGCCGCGCTGCCGCGGCGACGGGTGGTCTCGAAGCCGTCGCCGACCTCGACGCCCTTGATGGCCTGGATGCCCATGAGCGCCTGAGCGAGGCGTCCGTCGAGCCTGCGGTCCCAGTGCACGTAGGAGCCGATGCCGGGGGGCAGCCCGTAGGCGAGCACCTCCACGATGCCGCCGAGGGTGTCGCCCGCGCGCCGGGCGTCCTCGACCTCCGCCAGCATGGCGGCGCTCGTCGCAGCGTGGTGGCAGCGCAGCTCGTCGGCGTCCAGGCGGTCGACGTCGTCGGGCGTCGGCAGCTCAGCGTCGTCCGGCACGCGCACGGGCCCGATCGAGAGGGTGTGGCTCACGAGCCGCACCCCCAGCTCGCCGAGGAACGCACGGGCGATGGCGCCGAGCGCGACCCGGGCTGCCGTCTCGCGCGCGCTCGCGCGCTCGAGCACCGGTCGTGCCTCGTCGAAGCCGTGCTTCTGCATGCCGACCAGGTCGGCGTGGCCGGGGCGGGGCCGCGTGAGCTTCGCCGCGCGGGCCCCGGTGAGCTCCGTCTCGAGCGGCGCTGCGGACATGACCTCCATCCACTTCGGCCACTCCGTGTTGCCGACGCGGAGCGCGATCGGCCCACCCTGGGTGCGGCCGTGGCGCACCCCGCCGGAGATCGACAATGCGTCCTGCTCGAACTTCATCCGCGCGCCGCGACCGGCGCCGAGCTTGCGCCGCTGCAGGTCGTCCTGGATCTGCGAGGCGGTGATCGGCACCCCCGCGGGAAGCCCCTCGAGGATGGCGATCAGTTCGGGGCCGTGGGATTCCCCGGCAGTCAACCAGCGCAGCATGCCTACGATTCTTCCAGACGAGCGGATGCCGCTTCGACGTCGGCGGCGCCGCGCATCGCCGCGCGCATGGCCGCCACGACGCGCGGCTCGTCCGCGAGCGGGGCGTCGACGTCGCCGAGCGAGAAGATGCGGGCCTGCAGCACCGCCTGACCGAGCAGCATCTCGCGCCCGTCGATGAGGCACGCGGTCGGCAGGGCGGACGCAAACCGTGACCCATCGGCCCGCGCGTAGTCCGCGTCGAGCAGCCGCGTGGGCGGCGACAGGAAGGTCGGCACGACCGCAGCGGACGCGGGGAGCGTGGAGACCGCGGCATCCGCAGCCGGCAGTGCCGCGTCGAGCGGCTGGAGCGTCAGCGAGACGCCCAGCTGCGCTGCGAGCTCCTCCAGCCGCTCCCCGCGTGCCGCGGTGCGCAGCCCGACCGTCACGCTCGTCGCGCCCAGCTCGGCGAGCGCGAGCAGCGCCGACAGCGCCGTGGCGCCCGCGCCGGCGATCGCGCCGGTCGTGATCGCGGCGACGCCGGCATCCGTGAACGCCCGCACGATGCCGCCGACGTCGGTGTTGAACCCGCGCACCCGGCTGCCGAGCAGCAGCGTGTTCACCGCGCCCGTGCGCTGCGCGCGATCATCGACGCTCGCGGCGAGCGCGCGAGCCTCCTCCTTGAGCGGCGCCGTGACCGACAGCCCGAGCCACGCGTGGTCGAGCACGTCGACGAAGTCGCTCAGCTCTCCGGCTGCGACCAGCCGCCGCTCGCAGCGCCAGTCGAGCCCGAGCTCGCGGGCGGCCGCTCCCTGCAGCACGGGCGAGAGCGAGTGATCGATCGGCGAGCCCACCACCGCCAGTCGGCGAGTATGCGCGCCCGGGAGCGACAACTCAGCCGCCCCAGCCCGGGTTGTCGCGCAGGAACTGCTGGAACTGCGCGACCGCCTGCTGGTGCTCGTCGTAGGTCTCGGAGAAGATCGTCTCGCCGGTCTCCGGGTTCACCGTCACGAAGTAGAGCCACGGCCCCTCGGTCGGCTCCAGCACCGCCTGGATCGCCTGATCTCCCGGCGCACCGATGGGCCCGACCGGCAGGCCCGGAACCTGGTAGGTGTTGTAGGGATTGGATGCGTCGGCCCGCTCCTCGGCCGTCGTCGTCACGACGTGCAGATTGCCGGTGCCGTACGCGACGGTGGCATCCGACTGCAGCGGCATGTTGATGTCGAGGCGGTTCTGGAACACGCGCGCCACCTTGCCGAAGTCCTCGGCGAAGCGGGCCTCGCGCTGCACGACGGACGCAAACGTGAGCACGCGCTGCGCATCCGCGTCCGCGACGCCGTACTGCTCGAGCGCCTCGTGCTGACGAGCGATCATCGTCTCCAGCACGCCCTCCGCGGTGATGCCGTCGTCGAAGGTGTAGGTGGCAGGGAACAGCCACCCCTCGAGCGAGATCGCGTCCTCCGGCAGGTCGAACTGCGTGAAGTTGCCGGCCAGCTGCAGGAACTCCTCCTGCGGGATCCCGAGATCGCGCTCGAGTCGCTCGAACACCTGCGGCAGCGTGTACCCCTCCGGCACGGTGACGCGCAGCTCGACCTTGTTCGCGGGGTCGAGGATCGCGTCGAGCGCGCCCTGCGCCGACATCTGCTGCTGCACGCGGTAGGCACCGGGATGCAGCTGGATGCTCGGATCGTCCACGAGGATGTCGGTGAACGCCTCGGTGCTGGCGATCACGTCCTCCTCCAGCAGCGTCGCCGCGACGTCGTAGCCATTCTCGCCCGACTGGACCTGGATGATCGCTTCACCGGTGCCGGGGCCCGGGTAGTCCTCGGGGCCCGCGAAGCGCTCCGAGAGCTTCGACACGCCCCAGACGCCGACGGCGACGAGGCCGCCGAGGATGACGAGCGCAATGACCGCGCCGATGATCCGCTTGCGCGCCTGCTGCCTGCGCGCTTCCTGCGCGCGTGCTCGACGTCCAGCCATGTCAGTCCTCTTCTCGCTGCGGGGCCTGCCCGCCGGTGAGCAGCTCGCCCGGCGTTCGCCCGGATGCGCGCTCGCTGTCGAGCGCGTGCTGCAGGATGACGACCGCCGCCGCCTGGTCGATCGTGGCACGCTGCTGGCGCGACGACTTGCCGGATGCGCGCATGCCCGCCGACGCTGTCACGGTCGACAGCCGCTCATCGACGAGCCGCACCGGCATCGTCGCCGCGAGCATGGCGGCCATGTCGCGGGCGTCCTGCGTGCTCGGCGTGTCGCGCCCGGAGAGCGAGATCGGCAGACCGACGACCGCCTCCATCGCACCCAGCTCCGCCGCGATCTCGCGCAGCCGCGCGACGGGCTCGACGGATGCGCGCTGGATCGTCTCCACCGGCGTCGCGAGCAGGCCATCGACATCGCAGCGGGCGACACCGACGCGGGCTCTGCCCACGTCGACACCGATCCGCACGCCGCGCCGCATCGTGCCTGCCGCGCTCAGCGCTGGATCCCGTCGCGCACGGCTGCCAGCGCTGCCGGCATCGCTGCGGCATCCTGACCGCCGCCCTGCGCCATGTCGGGCTTGCCGCCGCCGCCGCCGCCGAGCGCGGTGGCCGCGGCCTTGGCCAGCGGGCCGGCCGCGACGCCGGCGTCGCGAGCCGACTGGTTCGTGGCGACCACGATCGCCGGGCGACCGTCGACGGCACCGCCGATGGCGACGACCGCGGGCTCGGCGCCGAGTCGCTCCCGCACCTGCGCGGCGAGCGAGCGCAGGTCGTCCTGCGAGCCCACGGCGCCCAGGTCGACGCTCGCCAGGCGGACGCCGCCCACGCGCTCCGCGGCCTCGGCGATCGGCGTCGCGCGACCCGCGAGCTGCTTCGACTCGAACTCGGCGATGCGCTTCTCGGCCGTCTTGAGCGACGCGACGATCTCCTGGATGCGGCCGGGGAGCTGCTCCTTCGGGGTCTTGAGCATGGAGGTCAGCTCGCTCACGAGCGTGCGCTCCGCCACCAGCTGCTCGAACGCATCCGCGCCCACCGCTGCCTCGACGCGGCGCGCTCCCGAGCCGACGCTCGACTCGCTCGTGATCGAGATGAGTCCGATCTGGCTGGAGGCCGCGACGTGCGTGCCGCCGCAGAGCTCACGTGACCACGGTCCGCCGATGTCGACCATGCGCACGGTGGAGCCGTACTTCTCGCCGAACAGCGACATGGCGCCGAGGGCCTTCGCCTCGTCGAGCGGCATGACGCGGGTCTCGACCGGCAGGTCGTCGCGGATCGCGCTGTTCGCGATGCCCTCGAGCTCTTGGCGCATGTCGCCCGAGAGCGGGTTGGTCCACGAGAAGTCGAGCCGCATGTAGCCGGCCTTGTTGTAGGAGCCCGCCTGCACGGCATCCGGGCCGAGCAGCTGCCGCAGCGCCGCGTGCACGACGTGCGTGGCCGAGTGCGCGGTGTTGGCGCCGCGCCGGTAGCGCGGATCGACGACGGCTCGCGCGACGTCGCCGACGGCGATCTCGCCGCTCGTGACGCGCACCGTGTGGCTGATGAGGCCCTGCACGGGGCGCTGCACGTCGAGCACCTCCGCCTCGAACCCGTTGCCGATCAGTCGGCCCTGGTCGCTGTCCTGGCCGCCGGCCTCCGCGTACAGCGGCGTGGCGGTGAGGATGACCTCGACCTCCTGGTCGACGGAGGCGGATGCGACGGTCGCGCCGTCGGCGATGATGCCGATGACCTCACCGTCCGCCTCCAGCTCGTCGTAGCCGAGGAAGGCCGTCTCTCCCCTGCCGCGCAGCTCGGAGTAGACCGACAGGTCGGCGAGCTGCCTGCGACGCGCCTTCGCGTCCGCCTTGGCGCGCGTGCGCTGCTCGCTCATGAGCGACTCGAACGTCGAGCGGTCGACCTCGAGGCCCGCCTCCTCGGCGATCTCCATCGTCAGGTCGATCGGGAAGCCGTAGGTGTCGTGCAGCAGGAACGCGGTCTTGCCCGGCACCACCTGGCTGGAGGAGCTGCGCACATCCTGCATCGCGAGATCGAGCACGGTCGAGCCGGACTCGAGCGTCTTCAGGAACGTCTCCTCCTCTGCGATCGCCATCCGCTCGATGCGCGGGAAGGTCTGCTGCAGATCGGGGTAGGCGATCGACATCGCGTCGTAGCTGGCGCGGAAGAGCGTGGGGAAGGTCGCCTCGTGCACGCCCAGCAGGCGCATCGCGCGAACGGAGCGGCGCATGAGGCGGCGCAGGATGTAGCCGCGACCGTCGTTGCCGGGGGTGACGCCGTCGCCCATGAGCATGAGCGAGGAGCGCACGTGGTCGGCGACCACGCGCATCCGCACGTCATCCTCGTGGTCGGCGCCGTAGCGCCGACCGGAGAGCTCGCTCGCGAGATCGAGCACCGGGCGCACCTGGTCGATCTCGTACATGTTCTGCACGCCCTGCTTGAGGAATGCGATGCGCTCGAGGCCCATGCCGGTGTCGATGTTCTTCTTCGGCAGCTCTCGCACGATCGTGAACTCGGTCTTCGATCGCACATCGGCGATCTCGTCCTGCATGAAGACGAGGTTCCAGATCTCGACGTAGCGGTCGGAGCCTGTGGCCGGCCCGCCGTCGGGACCGTACTCGGGCCCCAGGTCGTAGAAGATCTCGGAGTCGGGTCCGGCGGGGCCGGGCTGCCCGGTCATCCAGTAGTTGTCCTCGAGGCCGAGTCGCTGGATGCGCTCCGCATCGATGTCGGTGACCTCGAGCCACAGCTGCTCGGCCTCGTCATCGGTGAGGTACACCGTCGCCCAGAGGCGCTTCGGATCGAAGCCGTAGCCGCCCGCGTCCTCTGCATTCGTCAGCAGCTGCCAGGCGTAGTCGATCGCCTCGCGCTTGAAGTAGTCGCCGAACGACCAGTTGCCCGCCATCTGGAAGAACGTGCCGTGCCTCGGCGTGCGGCCGACCTCTTCGATGTCGTTGGTGCGGATGCACTTCTGCACGTCGGCGACGCGGGGCCAGGGCGCTGGCACGCTGCCCGACAGGTACGGGATGAACGGCACCATGCCGGCGATCGTGAACATGATCGCCGGATCGTCGCTCACGAGTGACGCGGAGGGGAGGATCGTGTGATCGCGCTGCTCGAAGTGGGCCAGGAATCGGCGGTGGATCTCTGCGGTCTGCATTCGGTCAGGTCTTTCCAGCCCCATCAGGGCCTGACGAACCCGGGCGCGATGCGCCCGGGTTCGAATCGGGTGGTGTCACTCGCCTCGCAGCTCGCGGTCGCGAGACTGGTAGCCATCCTTGACAGCATCGGTGAACTCACGGGAGCGGTCGTCGACACCATCGAGGAACGCCTTGCCCTTCTCGGTCTCCTCGATGCGCCGGGCGGCAAGGACGCCGATCACGACGCCGACGGCCAGGAGCAGGACTTTCTTCACAGCGGGTTCCCCTCGTGTGTCGCTTGCCCCGAGCCGGATCGGCACCGGGGCGAAAGCCAAGTGTAACGACGAAGAGGGGCCGCCACCTGGGCGACCCCTCCTCTCGATCGCTGGATCAGCGAGCGGCGTAGTACTCGACGACGAGCTGCACGTCGGCGACGACGGGCACCTCTGCGCGCTTGGGGCGACGCACGAGGCGCGCCTGCAGGCGGTCGAGCTGCACCTCGAGGTACGGCGGCACCGGGGGCAGCACCTGGGCGTGACCGCCCGCTGCTGCGACCTGGAAGGGCTCCATGCCCTCGCTGCGCTCGTGCACGTGGATCGTCTGACCCTCCTTCACGCGGAAGGACGGGCGGTCGACGCGCTGGCCGTCGACCATGATGTGACGGTGCACGACGAGCTGGCGAGCCTGCGACGTGGTGCGGGCGAAGCCGGCACGCAGCACGAGCGCGTCCAGACGCATCTCGAGCAGCTCGACGAGGTTCTCACCCGTCAGGCCGCGCTGGCGGCGGGCTTCGTTGAAGACGATGCGCAGCTGCGCCTCGCGAAGGCCGTACTGGGCCCTCAGACGCTGCTTCTCGCGCAGACGGACGGCGTAGTCGCTGTCAGCCTTGCGCTTGGTGCGCCCGTGCTGGCCGGGGCCATAGGGGCGCTTCTCGAGGTAACGGGCCGCCTTCGGAGTGAGGGCGACGCCGAGGGCGCGCGACAGGCGCACCTTCGAACGGGAACGGGACTTCGTGGACATGACTTCCTTCGCTGAGTCGCTGCCGCGTGAGCGGCTGTCACGGCGGAATGCCGCGACCTAAGGAGGGTTGCGGGCCCGAGAGCGCAGGACGAAGCCTGCAGGACCGTGGACGAGCCTACCAGATCAGCGCTTGGCACTCAGGATCGCGCGGATGCGCTCCAGGCGCGCCGCGACCTCGCGCTCGAAGCCGTGCTGCCCGGCGTCGTAGTAGCGCACGCCCACGAGCGGGTCGGGAAGGTACTGCTGCGTCGCGACACCGTGCGGCGCATCGTGGGCGTAGCGGTAGCCCCTGCCGTGCCCGAGCCGCTTCGCGCCCGGATAGTGGCCATCGCGCAGATGCATGGGCACACGGCCGAAGTCGCCGGATCGCACGTCGGCGATCGCCGCGTCGATCCCGAGGTAGGCGCGGTTCGACTTCGGCGCGGTCGCGAGGTAGACGGTCGCCTCCGCGAGCGGGATGCGCCCCTCCGGCATCCCGATCATCTGCACGGCGGTGGCGGCGGCGGTCGCGATCACCAGGCCCTGCGGGTCGGCCATGCCGATGTCCTCGCTCGCGAGCACGATGATACGCCGAGCGATGAAGCGCGGGTCCTCCCCCGCCTCGATCATGCGCGCCAGGTAGTGCAGCGCGGCATCGGGGTCGGAGCCGCGCACCGACTTGATGAATGCGGAGATGACGTCGTAGTGCTCATCGCCCTGCCGGTCGTACCGCAGCAACGCCCGGTCGACCGCGCTCGCCACCGCCTCGGCTGTGACCGGGGCAGCGGCATCCGTCGCTCCGGCCGCGTCAGCGGCCTCCAGCGCATGTGCGCCGGCGGCCTCGAGTGCGGTGAGCGCGCGGCGCGCGTCGCCGGACGAGAGCCGGATGAGCTGCGACTTCGCGTCGTCGTCGAGCACGATGCCCGCGCCGAACCCGCGCGGGTCGGCGACGGCGCGGTCGATGAGCTCGGCGATGTCGTCGTCCTCGAGCGGCTCGAGCGTGAGCAGCAGCGAGCGCGACAGCAAGGGGCTCACGACGCTGAACGACGGGTTCTCGGTGGTCGCGGCGATGAGCGTGACCCAGCCCTGCTCGACGCCCGGCAGCAGCGCATCCTGCTGCGCCTTCGAGAAGCGGTGGATCTCGTCGAGGAACAGCACGGTCGACTGGGCGAAGAGGTCGCGCTGGTTCAGCGAATCCTCCATCACCTGTCGCACGTCCTTCACGCCGGCGGTGACGGCGCTGAGTTCGACGAACCTGCGGTCGGAGGTGTGCGCGATCGACTGCGCGAGGGTGGTCTTGCCTGTGCCGGGCGGGCCCCACAGGATGACGCTCTGGCCGCTCGCGCCATCGCCGGGAGCGGCGAGCCGACGCAGCGGCGAGCCGGGCCCCAGCAGGTGCCGCTGGCCGACGACCTCGTCGAGGCTCGTGGGGCGCATGCGCACCGCGAGCGGCGCTGTCGTCCCCCTGGCCATGCCTCCATGCTAGATGCGACCGCTGACGCGGCCCGGTGCTGACGATCGGCTCGCCAGCCGGTAGCGTGATCGACGGCCGCGCCTGGAACATGACAGAGGCACTGCGGCAGGTCCAACGAGGAGAACGTGTGGTCACGAAGCAGGAGCAGGAGCGCCGCGTGCGCGACTATCGCGCACGCAAGACGGTGCACGAGCGCAGGAGGCGTCGGGAGACGCGCGATTCGATCGTCGGCGCGCTGCTCGCGGGCGTCGTGCTGCTCGGCGGCATCGGCATCATCGCGCTGACGAGCCCCTCCGCCGAGCCTGTCGACCCCGCCGCGACCGAGAGCGCGCCGGCGACTCCCGATGCCGCCGACTCCACCGTGCCCGATCCCTCGCTCGCTGAGAATCGCACGTGGACGGGCACGTTGACGATCAACGGCGTCGAGCTCGGCGTCGAGCTCGACGGCGAGGCAGCGCCGCAGGCGGTGTCCGCCGTGCTCAACGACACGCAGGTCGACTTCTACGACGGCAAGACCTGCCACCGACTGACGACCGGCGAGGGCTTCAGCGTGCTGCAGTGCGGCTCGCTCGACGGCACCGGCGCCGGCGACCCGTCCTACCAGTACGGCCCGATCGAGAACGCACCGGCGGACGACGTCTATCCTGCGGGCACCATCGCCATGGCGCGCGCGGGCGGCAACGCCGATTCGAACGGTCACCAGTTCTTCTTGGTCTACGACGACACCACGATCCCCGCAGATGCTGCGGGCGGCTACTCCGTCGTCGGCCAGGTGACCTCGGGACTCGACGAGCTGCGGGAGCAGGTCATCGCCAAGGGCACCGTCGACGACGCCCCGGATGGCGCACCCGCGGAGCCGGTGTCGATCGACGACTTCGTCCTGCAGTAGGACAGCCCTGCAGGGGCCGCGCGTGGCCCCTGCATGGGCTGCATCGCGGTACGCTCGTCGTGCCCGTTCCCTCGTACGAGAGACTCCGTCATGCCTGAGCCCATCCAGCCCACCGACTCCGACTCGCAGCACAGCGCCGACGAAGCAGTCGCGCCCGACGCCGCGGGAGCCAGCGCGGACGCGCAGCCCCAGGCGGAGGAGTCGAGCCCGAGCGCGACTCCCGCCGCTGACGCAGAGGCACCCGCCGCGGAGGCGGAGGCCCCGGCCACCGAGACAGAGGCACCCGCGGCAGACGCTGCCGCACCCGCGGCCGAGGCCGAGGCACCCGCGGCAGAGGCGCCCGCCGCCGAGAAGCCGGCCGCACCGGCCGGCCCCACCATGGGTGAGCACGTCATCGAGCGCGGCGTCGGTCGCGTCGATGCCGCCGGCACCGTCGCAGTGCGCGACGGCGACCAGTGGCGCGTCGTCGGCCAGTTCCCGGATGTGTCACCGGAGGAGGCGCTCGCCTACTTCGAGCGCAAGTTCGCGGACCTCGAGGGCCAGGTGCGCCTGCTCGAGCAGCGCATCCGCGGCGGTGCGAACGCGAAGGATGTCGCCAAGGCCGCGAGTCACCTGCACAAGAACGTCCAGAGCGCCAACGCCGTCGGCGACCTGGCATCGCTGCTCGGTCGCCTCGACGCGCTGCGCGGCGAGCTCGGTGAGCTCGAGCAGCAGCAGCAGGCTGCGAGCAAGGCAGAGGTCGAGGCAGCGGTCGCCGAGCGCACGAGCGTCGTCGAGTCGATCGAGCGGCTGGCAGCCGGCGACCTCTCCGACGTGCAGTGGAAGCAGATGATGCAGAAGGTCGACGCGCTCTTCGCCGACTGGCAGCGGCTGCAGAAGGACGGACCGCGGGTGCCGAAGCAGCAGGCGGATGCGCTCTGGAAGCGCTTCCGCGATGCCCGCAGCACGCTCGAGACCGCGCGTCGCAAGTTCTTCGCCGAGCTCGATGCCTCGCACAAGGACGTCCGCGCCCGCAAGCAGGCCCTTGTCGAGCAGGCGCAGGCGCTCGCGCCGAAGGGTGTCGACGGCATCCCCGCCTACCGCACGCTGCTGGACCAGTGGAAGGCAGCCGGCCGCGCGGGCCGCAAGGTCGATGACGCGCTCTGGGCGCAGTTCAAGGACGCCGGCGATGTGCTGTTCCAGGCGAAGGCCGAGCAGTCGGCGGTCGACGACGAGGAGTTCGCCGAGAACCTGGTGAAGAAGCAGGCGCTGCTGGACGAGGCTGCGCCGATCCTCGAGATGCGCGACCGCACCGCCGCCCGCGACGCCCTGATCCGCATCCAGCAGCGCTGGGACGAGATCGGCCGCGTGCCGCGCGCGTCGCTGCGCGAGGTCGAGGATCGCATGCGCAAGATCGAGACGCACGTGCGCGAGCTCGACGAGCAGCACTGGAAGAGCAACAACCCCGAGCGCAAGGCACGCTCCGAGGGCGTCGCCGGGCAGCTCGAGGAGGCCATCGAGAAGCTCGAGGCAGAGCTCGCCTCCACCACCGACGCCAAGCGCACGTCCGAGATCGAGACCGAGCTGGAGACCAAGCGCTCCTGGCTGAAGGTCGTGGCAGCCGCGGGCTGACGCGCCGCGCCGACACGGCCGGTCTGCGGGGTTACCCCCGGGACCGGCCGTGCTGCGTGAGCCCGACCCGCGCGGCCCCGAACCGGTGCGTCAGCCGGTGGTGATGCGGTAGCCGTCGTACACGCCGTCGATGCGGCGCACGGCGTTCAGCACGCTCTCCAGGTGGGTGACGTCGCCCATCTCGAACGAGAAGCGGCTGATCGCGAGGCGATCGGTGCCGGTGGCGACGCTCGCGGAGAGGATGTTGACGTGGTGCTCGCTGAGCACCCGGGTGATGTCGCTGAGCAGCGCGGCGCGATCGAGCGCCTCGACCTGGATGTTCACGAGGAACAGTCCCTGCGAGCCCGTTCCCCACTCCACCTCGATCATGCGCTCCGGCTCGGTGAGCAGGCTCTGCACGTTCGGGCAGCTGCGCTGATGCACGCTGACGCCCTGGCCGCGGGTCACGAAGCCGACGATGTCATCGCCGGGCACGGGCGTGCAGCACTTCGACAGCTTCACGAGGATGTCGTCGGCGCCGCGCACGAGCACGCCGGAGGCGCTCGATGCGGGCCTGGGCGCTCGCGTGGGGGCAAGCACCGCCGCCGGCCCGTCGTCGGTGGAACCCTCCTCCGCGCGGATGTAGGCGACCACCTTCTCGAGCACCGACTGCGTGGAGACGTGCCCCTCGCCCACGGCCGCGTACAGCCCCGTCACGTCGTCGTGCTTCAGCTGCGCCGCGACCTGCGCGAATGCGTCCCGCCCCATGAGCTTCTGCAGCGGCAGGTCGTGGCGGCGCATCGCCTTGGCGATCGCCTCCTTGCCGACCTCGACGGCCTCATCGCGCCGCTCGCGCTGGAACCACTGGCGGATCTTGCTGCGGGCACGCGGTGACGTGACGAACGAGAGCCAGTCCTGACTGGGGCCCGCGTCGGGGTTCTTCGAGGTGAGCACCTCGACGACGTCGCCGGTGGTGAGCTTCGTGTCGAGCGGCACGAGCTTGCCGTTGATCTTGCCGCCCATCGTGCGGTGGCCGACCTCGGTGTGCACGGCGTAGGCGAAGTCGATGGGCGTCGCACCCGCCGGCAGCCCGATGACCTTCCCCTTCGGCGTGAAGACGTAGAGCTCCTTCGCCCCGATCTCGAACCGCAGGGAATCCAGGAACTCGCCCGGGTCGGTCGTCTCCTCCTGCCAGTCGTTGATGTGCTGGAGCCAGGCCATGTCGGTCGACGAGACTTCGCCGCTGCCGGCGGTGCCCTGCTTGTACTTCCAGTGCGCCGCGACGCCGAACTCCGCTCGGCGATGCATCTCCTCGGTGCGGATCTGCACCTCGACGTGATGCCCACGCGGACCGATCACGGTGGTGTGCAGCGACTGGTAGAGGTTGAACTTCGGCGTCGCGATGTAGTCCTTGAGCCTGCCGGGCATGGGCTGCCAGCGCGCGTGGATCGCGCCCAGCACCGCATAGCAGTCGCGCACCGACGCGACGATCACGCGCACGCCGACCAGGTCGTAGATGTCGGTGAAGTCGTGGCCGCGCACCTGCATCTTCGTGTAGATGGAGTAGTACTGCTTCGGGCGGCCAGCGATGCGACCGCGGATCTTCCCCGCCCGCATGTCCTCGCTCAGCGCCGCCACGACCTCGTCGAGGTAGCGCTCGCGCTCCGGTGCCCGGGCATCCACGAGGTTCTTGATCTCCAGGTACACCTTGGGCTGCAGCACGGCGAACGAGAGGTCCTCGAGCTCGACCTTGATGGTCTGGATGCCGAGCCGGTGCGCGAGCGGCGCGTAGATCTCCATCGTCTCCCGCGCCTTGCGCTGCGCGGACTCGTCCGAGACGAAGCCCCAGGTTCGTGCGTTGTGCAGCCGGTCGGCGAGCTTGATGACGAGCACCCGGATGTCCTTCGACATCGCCACGACCATCTTGCGGACCGTCTCGGCCTGCGCGCTCTGCCCGTACTTCAGCTTGTCGAGCTTCGTGACGCCATCGACGAGCATGGCGATCTCATCGCCGAAGTCGGCGCGGCACTGGTCGAGCGTGTAGGTGGTGTCCTCGACCGTGTCGTGGAGCAGCGCTGCCGCCACCGTGATCGCCCCGATGCCGAGGTCGGCGAGGATCTGCGCGACGGCGACGGGGTGCGTGATGTAGGGTTCGCCCGACTTGCGGTACTGCCCGCGGTGCGCCTCCTCGGCGACGATGTACGCCCGCTGGATCAGCCCCGTGTCGCCCTTCGGATGCTGGGCCTTGACGGCACGGATGAGCTCGTCGATCGCGCCCACTCGGTGCGATCGCGAGAAGAGGAACGGCAGCAGCGTGCGGAAGCCGCTCGGCTGCACCTCGCTCATGCTGTCCCTCCCCTACTGGCTCAGACCACGGCCCCCTGGTCGCGCTTGACCTTGACCTGCTCCGCGCCGATCTCGTCGCCCTGCCTCAGCTGAGCATAGACAGGCGCGGCCACGAAGATCGACGACCAGGTGCCGACGATGGTGCCGATGAACAGCGCGAGCGCGATGTCGCGCAGCGTGCCGGCACCCAGGGCGAACGCGCCGATGAACAGGATCGAGGCGATCGGCAGCGATGCGACGATCGAGGTGTTGATCGACCGCACCAGGGTCTGATTGACGGCCAGGTTGATCTGGCCGAGCATCGTGCCGCCGGAGCCGGGCGCGGTGTTCTCGCGCACCTTGTCGAATACCACCACGGTGTCGTAGAGCGAGTAGCCGAGGATCGTCAGGAACCCGATCACCGCAGCGGGCGTCACCTCGAAGCCGATCACGCCGTAGACGCCGGCCGTCACGAGCAGGTCGAACGCCAGCGAGGAGAGCGCCGCGAGCGACATCTTCCAGGTGCGGAAGTAGATCGCCAGTACGAGCGAGACGACCGCGAGGAAGACCACCAGCGCGATGAGCGCCTGCCGCGAGATGTCCTGCCCCCAGGACGGGCCGATGAACGAGAACGCGACGTCGCCGGTCTCGACGCCGTACTGCTCTGCCAGCGCGCCGCGGATCTCTGCGGCCTGCTCCTGCGAGACCTCGTCGGTCTGCACGCGCACCGTGTCGGTACCGAGCGTTGCGACGCGCACCGCGCTGTCGGGCACGATGCTGTCGAGGGTCTCCTGCACACCCTCGGTGGACGCCGACTCGAGCCCCGCGACGCGGAACTCGCTGCCGCCGGTGAACTCGATGCCGAACGTGAAGCCGCCGCGCACGATCGTGCCGAGCGCCAGCACGATCAGGATGACGGCCGTCACGGTGAACCACAGCTTGCGCTTCGGGACGACCGGCACCGAGCGCTGCCCGGTGTAGAGCTCATTGCCGATGGTGGTCAGCGATGCCATCAGGACTCCTTGCCCGTCGTCGCAGCAGCGGCCTTGCGCTCCGCGATGGTCTGGCGCCGCTGCGCCTCCTTGGCGGACTTGCCGCCCTTGCCGCCTGCCATGACGGGCTCGCGGAACTTCGCGCGGCCGCGGTATACGGCGCCGAGCTCATCCGGGTTCAGCCCCGAAAGCCGGTGGCCGGAGGAGAAGAACCTGGTGCGAGACAGGATCCGGAGCAGCGGGTGCGTGAACAGCGCGACGACCACGACGTCGATGAAGGTCGTGATGCCGAGCGTGTACGCGAAGCCGCGGACGTTGCCGACCGACAGCAGGAACAGGATCACGGCGGCGAGGAAGCTGACCGCATCCGAGATCAGGATCGTGCGGAAGGCGCGGCTCCAGCCGGTCTCCAGCGCGCTCGAGAGGTGCTTGCCCTCGCGAAGCTCATCCCTGATGCGCTCGAAGTAGACGATGAACGAGTCGGCGGTGATGCCGATCGCGATCACCAGTCCCGCGATGCCCGCGAGCGAGAGGCGGTAGCCCTCGGTGCTCGAGAGGAACGTCACGACCAGGTAGCTGACGGTGCCGGCGATGAGCAGCGAGAAGATGACCACCACACCGAGCGCCCGGTACTGCAGCACCGAGTAGCCGATCACGAGCAGCAGGCCGATCAGACCCGCGATGAGCCCGGCCTGCAGCTGGCTGGCGCCGAGCGTGGGCGAGATCGTCTCGTTCGACTGCACCTGGAAGCTCACGGGCAGCGCACCGAAGCGCAGCTGGTCGGCGAGCGACTGTGCCCCCTCCTGGGTGAATCCACCGGTGATCTGCGCCTTGCCGTCGGTGATGATCGTGTTCGACGTGATCGACAGCAGCACGCTCGAGTCGAGCACGACCGCGAACTGATCGGTCGGCTCCGGCAGGCCAGTGATGGCGCGCGTCACGGCCTCGAAGGCCTCTGGACCCTCGCCCGAGAACTCGACGTTGATCGCCCAGCCGCCCGTCGCCTGCCCCTGCTGGTTGACCGCGGGGGTCGACTGCGCGTCGGCGATGTTCGCACCGTCCACGGCGACGGGGCCGAGGATGTACTTCGCCGTCTCGTCGGTGGAGCAGGTGAGGAACGGCTGCTCGGGGTCCGCCACCTGGGTCGGGTCGACATCGCTGCACTGGAAGGCCGCGAACTGGGCCTGCAGAGCGGGCGTGACCCATGCCTGATCCCACGGATCGGTGGGCTCGGGCGACGACGACTCCTCGACCGGCTCGGCCGGCGGCGGGGTCGAGCCGTCAGCGGTGGCCGGCGCTGCGGCCAGCACCGGGCGGAACTCCATCTTGGCGCTCGCCTGGATGCGCTGCAGCGTCGCCTGGTCGGGCTCGCCCGGCAGCGCCACCACGATGTTGCGGCCACCCTGCGTGGTGATCTCGGTCTCCGAGATGCCGGACGCGTCGACGCGCTGGCGGATGATCGCGACGGCCTGGTCGAGCTGCTCCTGCGAGATCGAGTCGCCCTCGGCGAGCTTGGGCTCGAGCACGATCTGCGTGCCGCCCTCGAGGTCGAGCGCGAGCTGCGGCGTCCACGCCCCGCCGCCGAACTGGACCGCCGCGAAGTTGACGCCGATCAGACCGGCGATGAGCACAGCCAGCCAGATGAGGACGCGCGCGCCCCGGGTACGAGCCTTCGCCACGGCTCAGGCGCGGTCGCGGGGCTCGCCGGCCTCGCCAGTGTCGTCAGCAGCCTCGTCGGTCAGCTCCGGCTGGTCGTCGACCACGCGCGCGAGCGTCTGACGGTGCACGCGGATGATGGTGCCGGGAGAGATCTCGATCAGCGCCTCGTTGCGCTCCTCGTCGATCTCGCGCAGCTCGCCGAAGAGGCCGAAGTTCGTCATCACCTCTGCCCCAGGGATCATCTGGTCCTGCAGCTGCGAAGCCTGCGCCTTGCGCTTCTTGTTGCTGCGGAACATGAAGAAGATCATCGCCGCGAGGACGACCAGCATGATGATCGTCAGCGGGTCGAAGGGCAACCCTGACTGGGCGGTGGCGGTCGTCTGCAGGAACAGCATCGTCTGAAGGGGCCTCTCGGGGTGGTTCGTCCAGCGCATCTGCGCCAGGACCAATCACCCATCATACCCCGTCGAGCGTCGCGTCCCCGTTGCCGCTTGCCGTGTCGGCCCGCACGTGGCGCATGCCGGTGGGCGTGGCGATCCTGCCGCGCGGCGTGCGTCCGATGAGGCCCTCCCGCACCAGGAACGGCTCGACCACCGACTCGATGGTGTCCGCCTCCTCGCCCACCGCTGCGGCGAGCGTCGAGAGGCCGACCGGCCCTCCGCCGAAGCGGTGCGCGATCGCGTGCAGCACCGCGCGGTCGATGCGGTCGAGCCCCGCTGCATCCACGTCGTAGAGGTCGAGGGCAGCGCGCACGCCGTCCAGGTCGCTCGAGCCGGCGTGCACGAGCAGCCAGTCGCGCACGCGGCGCAGCAGCCGGTTCGCGATCCGCGGCGTGCCGCGGGAGCGCCCCGCGAGCTCCGCGAGCGCAGCGGGCTCGATCCCCAGATCCATGAGCCGCGACGATCGGGCGAGCACGCGCTCGAGGTCGTCCGTCTCGTAGAACTCCAGGTGGGCGGTGAAGCCGAAGCGGTCGCGCAGAGGGGCCGGCAGCATCCCGGAGCGGGTCGTCGCGCCGACGAGCGTGAACGGCGCGAGCTCCAGCGGGATCGACGCGGCGCCGGCGCCCTTCCCGACCATGATGTCGATGCGGAAGTCCTCCATCGCGAGGTACAGCATCTCCTCGGCGGCGCGCGACATGCGGTGGATCTCGTCGATGAAGAGCACCTCGCCCGGCACCAGCGCCGAGAGCACCGCGGCGAGGTCGCCCGCGTGCTGGATCGCCGGTCCCGAGGAATGACGGATGGGTCTGCCCGTCTCCACGCCGATGATGGTCGCGAGCGTCGTCTTGCCGAGCCCGGGGGGGCCAGCGAGCAGGATGTGGTCGGGCGCCCGGTCCTGCAGGCGCGCTGCGTGCAGCAGCACCTCCAGCTGCCCCTTGACCCTGGGCTGGCCGATGAACTCCTGCAGCGTCGTGGGGCGCAGCGCGCCCTCGAAGGCGAGCTCGTCCGGTGTCGCACCCGGATCGATCAGCGGGTCGGTCACTGCCGGGCTCCCGGGCCGAGGATCGCCAGGGCCGCGCGCAGCAGCGCACCGGTGGTGCCGACGGCGTCGGGAGCGGCGACGGCGGCGCGCTCGATGGCGTCCGCGGCGGTGCGCTCCGGCCATCCGAGGCCCGTGAGCGCGGTGAGCACGTCGGCCCGCGCATCCGATCCCTTGGCCGTCGCGCGAGCCGCGGGCGCCGCGAGCTTGCCGCTCAGCTGCAGGATGAGCAGCTTCGCGGTCTTGGGGCCGATGCCGCTGACCGCCTTGAATGCGCGCTCGTCCTCCTCCTCCACGGCGCGAGCGAGCGCGTCCGGCGTGAGGTGCGCGAGCACGCCGAGCGCCGACTTCGGCCCGACGCCGGACACGCCGATCAGCAGCTCGAAGACGCCGAGCTCGGCCTCGCTCTCGAAGCCGTAGAGCGAGAGCTCGTCCTCGCGCACCACCAGGTGCGTGTGCAGCGAGACCTCGCGGCCGGCCGCGGCGGCGAGCGAGCACTGGGGCGTGACCGAGACCGCGTAGCCGATCCCGCCGACGCCCACGACGAGACGCTGCCCGCGGGCGGAGAGGACGGTGCCGTCGAGCCTGGAGATCACCACGTCAGCCTAGGCGGCGCCCGCACGATACGGTGGGTACCGACACCCCTGCACTGCGAAACGGAGTCCCATGAACGTCACCACCGTGCTGACCTTCCTGCTGGCGATGGTCCTCTTCGTCGGCGGCCTGCTGCTCATGGGCTACGCCTTCGACACGCCCGGCCTCGAGCTCATCATGTTCTCCGCCGGTCTCATCACGCTCTTCATCGCGTCCGCCGTCCCGGTGCTGCTCTGGCGCGCCGAGCACCGCCGCTCGCAGCAGTAGTCTCCTCAGCCGCGCCCACCGCGACCGGAGCGCGCGCTGGCCTCGGCCGCGGCCCACGCGCGCTGGGCTGGGGTCACCGCTCCTGCGCTGCGCGTCACCCGCTGCGGCCGCCAGCCCTCCGCGATCGCGATCGCGAGGGCATCCGCCGCATCCGCGGGCTTCGGCGCCGTGTCGAGCCGCAGCAGGCGCCGCACCATCTCGCCCACCTGACGCTTGTCGGCGGCTCCGTAGCCGGTGACGGCGGCCTTCACCTGGGTGGGCGTCAGCAGCGAGATGGGGATCTCGCGCTCGGCCGCCGCCCGCAGCACGATGCCCGAGATCTGCGCGACGCCCATGACGCTGCGCAGGTTCGCCTGGGCGAAGACCCGCTCGAGCGCGATCGCATCGGGTCGGTGGGCGTCGATCGCCGCTTCCACGCCGCGGCCGATGCGCAGCAGGCGCAGTTCGATCGGCTCATCCGCGACCGAGCGCAGCACCTCCACGTGCACCAGGCTCGGCGTGCGCTGCACGACGTCGATCACGCCGACGCCGCAGCGCGTCAGGCCCGGGTCGACGCCGAGCACGCGCACCGACCCCGGCACGGGCGCTACTCGTCGTCCTCGTCGAGCTGCGCCTGCACCTCTGGGGTGACGTCGACGTTCGCGTAGACATTCTGCACGTCGTCGCTGTCCTCGAGCGCATCGATGAGGCGGAAGACCTTCCGCGCGGTCTCGGCGTCGACCTCGACCTTGAGGTTCGGCACGAACTCGACATCCGCCGAGTCGTAGTCGATGCCGGCGTCCTGCAGCGCGGTGCGCACGGCGACCAGGTCGGTCGCCTCGGAGATGATCTCGAAGCCGCCCCCGCGATCGGTGACCTCCTCCGCGCCGGCGTCGAGGACCGCGAGCAGGATGTCGTCCTCGGTGACGTCGTCGGTCTTGGTGACCGAGACGACGCCCTTGCGGTTGAAGTTGTAGGCGACGGAGCCGGGGTCCGCCATCGTGCCGCCGTTGCGGGTCATGGCCGTGCGCACCTCGGCGGCCGCGCGGTTGCGGTTGTCGGTGAGGCACTCGATCATGAGCGCCACGCCGTTCGCGCCGTAGCCCTCGTAGAGGATCGTGGCGTACTCGATCGACTCACCCGTGAGGCCAGCGCCGCGCTTGATGGCGCGGTCGATGTTGTCGTTGGGAACGCTCGTCTTCTTCGCCTTCTGCACGGCGTCGACGAGGGTCGGGTTGCCGCTCATGTCGGCACCGCCGATCTTGGCCGCCACCTCGATGGTCTTGATGAGCTTCGCGAACGACTTGGCACGGCGGGCGTCGATGACGGCCTTCTTGTGCTTCGTGGTCGCCCACTTGGAGTGTCCGGACATGGTGCTTCCTGATCGCGGGTCGGGGTCGCCCCATCCTATCCGGGCGGCGGCTGAGCCATCAGGCACGCACGCCGGCCGCGCGCAGCTCCAGGTCGGCGAGCGCCTCGAGCGATCGGGGGTCGGCGCTGCGGAACGCGCCGACCGGATCCGGCACCGCCCGCAGCACGCGTGCCGTCGGCTGCGCCACGAGCGCGCGCAGTGCGAGCAGGTCGCGGCCTTGAGGCGTCTGCGCCAGCTGCCGGCTGGCACGCGCCCGGGTGACGAAGCGCAGCCGCGGCAGCCACCAGACCAGCACCACCAGCAGCAGCGGCAGCAGCCAGAGGGCGGTGCCGACGGTGCCGGCGAGCGTCTCGACGCCGGCGCGCAGGGTGGAACCGGCCTGCGCGAGGTCACCGGCGGGTGCCGCAGCGTCGCGGAAGGGCTGGGCGACGCCGTCGCCGATGAGCGGCACCTGCGCGAGCGCATCGCCCGCATCCGTCATGGTCGTGGCGAAGCCGGTACCGGCATCCTCGATCTGGGTGCCGAAGGCACCCAGCGATGCGATCGCGTCGCGCACCTGCTGCGAGATCCAGATGGCGATGACGACGGTGGCGATGGAGACCAGGTCGCCGACCGCCTGCCAGATCGCGCGGACGGGTCGGCTGGAGTAGAGCTGCACGGTGCCGATTCAACCAGGGCTCGTGAGCGATGGCGCCGCGGCGCAGCCGATCAGGCGGGCGCCACCCGTGGCTTCGGCCGCTGGCCCACGAGGATGCCGGCGCCGATCACGACCACGGCCCCCAGCACCTGCCAGAGCCCCAGCTGCTCCCCCAGCACGACGACGCCGAGCGTGACGGCGACCACCGGGATCAGGTAGGTCACCGTCGCCGATACCGTCGGCCCGACGGCGCGGACGACCTCGAACTGCAGGATGTAGGCGACCCCCGTGCCGACAGAGCCGAGCGCGAGCACCGCGAGCATCGCCAGCGGCAGCGCATCCGGGTCGCCTGGAACGGCGACGGGAGACCATCCCTCGACCGCGCTCCAGCCGAGCAGCGCGACGAGCGCCATCGGCAGGCCCAGGATCATGATGGCAGTGGGATGCGCGAGACCCGGCACCTCGCGGTGCGCGAGCAGACGCCGGTTGAGCGTCCAGCCCACGCCGTAGGAGGCGCCGCCCAGCACGGCGATCCCGAAGCCGAGCAGGTCGGGACCGGAGTCGCTCGTCCATGGCTGCGCGATGAGCACGACACCGGCGAGCCCGAGCAGCACCGCCAGCAGCTTGCGGGTGGTGAGGCGGTCGCTGGGCAGCAGCAGCAGCGCGAACAGCACCGTCGCGACCGGCGTGATGGCGTTGCCGAGCCCGGCCGCCGCAGAGGACACGCGCGTCTCGGCGACCACGAACGCCGTGAACGGCAGTGCGGTGAGGAAGAGCGAGCACACCGCGAGCAGTCCCCAGGTGCCGACGTCCTTCGGCAGCCTCGAGCGTGTCGCCAGCGCGAGCAGCACGAGCGTGACGGCCGCGATGCCGATGCGCAGCGTCGCGATCTGCATGGGGTGCAGCGCCTCCAGCCCGACCTTCATGAGCAGGAACGACGAGCCCCAGATGACAGCGAGCGAGATCCACAGCACCTGCCAAGGGACGCGACCGAGCGCCGTCATCGCCGCCACCCTGCGGCCGCGACCGTCACGGGCGCGGGCCGGCTACGCGGTCGAGGAAGCGGCGGTGGAACCGAACCTCGCCGTCGACCTCGGGGTGGAAGGCCGTCGCCAGCAGCACGCCCTGCTCGACAGCCACCACGCGACCACCGGCGCGCGCCAGCACCTCGACGCCCTCACCGACGCGCTCGACCGCCGGCGCGCGGATGAACGTCGCGTGCACGGGCGCGGAGCCCAGCACGGGCACGTCGAGCTCGGCCTCGAAGGAGTCGACCTGGCTGCCGAAGGCGTTGCGCCGCACATCGATGTCGAGACCGCCGAAGGGCAGCTGCGTCGGCAGGCCGTCCAGGATCCGATCGGCGAGCATGATCATGCCAGCACAGGTGCCGTAGACAGGCATGCCGTCGCGGATGCGCGCCACGATGGGCTCGCGCAGGTCGAACAGCCGGGCGAGCTTGTCGATCACGCTCGACTCGCCGCCGGGCAGCACGAGGCCATCGACGTCGGCCAGCTGGGCGGGCGTGCGCACGAGCGATACGTCGGCGCCCAGCGATGCGAGCACGGCCACGTGCTCGCGCACGTCGCCCTGCAGCGCAAGGACGCCGACGCGGCTGCCGCCGCGTCGGCCGATCACGGCTACCAGCCGCGCTCTGCGAGGCGGTGCGGCGCCGGCAGGTCTGCCACGTTGATGCCGACCATCGCCTCGCCGAGGCCCCTGGAGGCATCCGCGATCGCCTTGGGGTCCTCGAACGCCGCCGTCGCCTTGACGATCGCCGCCGCGCGCGCCTCGGGCTGGCCCGACTTGAAGATGCCGGAGCCCACGAACACGCCGTCGGCGCCCAGCTGCATCATCATCGCCGCATCGGCAGGCGTCGCGACACCGCCGGCGACGAAGAGCACGACGGGCAGCGAGCCGCGCTCGGCCACCTCGGCGACGAGCTCGTAGGGCGCCTGCAGCTCCTTGGCTGCCACGAACAGCTCATCCTTCGACAGGCTCTGCAGGCGACGGATCTCGCCCTTGATCGTGCGGATGTGCTTCGTGGCCTCCGACACGTCGCCGGTGCCGGCCTCACCCTTCGAGCGGATCATCGCCGCGCCCTCGGTGATGCGGCGGAGCGCCTCGCCCAGGTTGGTGGCGCCGCAGACGAACGGCACCGTGAAGGGCCACTTGTCGATGTGGTTGACGTAGTCGGCGGGGCTCAGCACCTCGGACTCGTCGATGTAGTCGACCTCGAGCGCCTCGAGCACCTGCGCCTCGACGAAGTGCCCGATGCGCGCCTTCGCCATCACCGGGATCGAGACCTCCGCCTTGATCGCATCGATCAGGTCGGGGTCGGACATGCGCGCGACGCCGCCCTGCGCGCGGATGTCGGCCGGCACGCGCTCGAGCGCCATGACGGCGACGGCGCCGGCGTCCTCGGCGATGCGGGCCTGCTCTGCCGTGACGACGTCCATGATGACGCCGCCCTTCAGCATCTCGGCGAGACCCCGCTTGACGCGTGCGGAGCCGGTGGTGGATTCAGTCATGGTGTGTCTCTCGTGCGGGTCGGCGGCTGGCGGATCAGGCGGGCCAGGCGGCTTGGATGTCCTGGCGCATGTCCTCCAGCAGGATGGGCAGCGCCTTCGTCTTCGCGATGATCGGGAAGAAGTTCGAGTCCAGGCTCCATCGCGGCACGATGTGCTGGTGCAGGTGGTCGGCGATGCCGGCGCCCGCGATGCGGCCCTGGTTCATGCCGATGTTGTAGCCCTGGCAGTTCGTCACCTGGGACAGCACGCGCATGGCGGTCTGCGTCAGCACGGCCATCTCCGCGACCTCGTCGGTCGTCGCCTGGTCGTACATGCCGACGTGACGGTAGGGGCACACCATCATGTGGCCGGTGTTGTAGGGGAAGAGGTTCAGCAGCACGAAGCATGTCTCGCCGCGCGCGACGATGAGCCCCTGGTCATCGCTCAGCTCCGGCGCCCGGCAGAACGGGCACGCGTGCTCATCGGGCATCTGACCCTGCTGGATGTAGACCATCCGGTACGGCGTCCAGAGCCGCTGGAAGTGGTCCGGCACCCCCGGCAGTTCGCTCGACATCTGCGTCGGCGCGCCCCACGCGTGCTCGCCCACGAGCGGAGGCTGCTGGTCCGGCGCAGGCTCGAACTGCGGCAGCGAGTCGCGATGCACGGCCGCGCGCTCCGCGGGCTCGTCCAGGTGACGTGGCGTCTCCTCGCTCACACGTGGGCCTTCGTCTCGATCGCATCGACGATGCGCGCGATGGCCTCGTCGACGGGCACGCCGTTGTCCTGCGTGCCGTCGCGGAATCGGAACGAGACGCTGCCGGCCTCCTGGTCCTTCGCACCGGCGATGAGCTGGAACGGCACCTTCTGCAGCGTGTGGCTGCGGATCTTCTTCTGCATGCGCTCGTCGGATCGATCGACCTCCACGCGCACGCCCTTCGCGCGCAGCCTGTCGGCGATGTCCTCGAGGTAGTCGGCGAAGTCCGCGGCGACCGGCACGCCGACGACCTGCACGGGCGCGAGCCAGACGGGGAAGGCGCCCGCGTAGTGCTCGAGCAGGATGGCGAAGAACCGCTCGACCGAGCCGAACAGCGCGCGGTGGATCATGATCGGGCGCTGCTTCGAGCCGTCGGCGGCGGTGAACTCCAGGTCGAAGCGCTCCGGCAGGTTGAAGTCGAGCTGCACCGTCGAGAGCTGCCACGAGCGACCGATGGCGTCCGTGACCTTCAGGTCGATCTTCGGTCCGTAGAACGCGGCCTCGCCCGGCTCCTCCACGACGTCAAGGCCCGAGTTGCGTGCGACGCGCCGCAGCGCATCCGTGGCCGTCTCCCAGATGGCCTCGTCACCGATCCACTTCTCCTTCTCGTCGTCGCGCATCGAGAGCTCGAGGCGGAAGTCGGTGAGGCCGAAGTCGCCCAGCAGCGACAGCACGAACTCGAGGACCTTCGTGGTCTCCGTCTCCAGCTGCTCAGGGGTGACGAATAGGTGCGCGTCGTCCTGCGTGAAGCCGCGCACGCGCGTGAGGCCGTGCAGCGCGCCCGAGAGCTCGTTGCGGTAGACGGTGCCGTTCTCGGCCAGCCGCAGCGGCAGGTCACGGTAGCTGCGCGCGCGATCCTTGTAGACGAGGATGTGCATCGGGCAGTTCATCGGCTTCAGGTAGTAGTCGACGCCCTGCTTGGTGACGTTGCCCGCCTCGTCGCGCTCCTCATCCATGTGGATGGGCGGCCAGATGCCGTCGGCGTAGGTCTCGAGGTGGCCGGAAGTCGCGAACAGGTCCTGCTTCGTGATGTGCGGCGTGTAGACGTAGCTGTAGCCCTGCTCGATGTGGCGCTTGCGCGCATGCTGCTCCATCTCGCCGCGGGCGATCGCGCCGCGCGGGTGCCAGACCGAGAGGCCGGAGCCGATCTCCTCCGGGAACGAGAAGAGGTCGAGCTCGCGCCCGAGCTTGCGGTGGTCGCGCTTGGCCGCCTCCTCGAGGCGCTCCTGATGCGCGCGCAGCTCGTCCTTCGACGGCCAGGCGGTGCCGTAGATGCGCTGCAGCTGCGGCAGGTCGGTCTTGCCGCGCCAGTAGGCGCCGGCGACTCGGGTGAGCGCGAAGCCGTTGCCGATCTGGCGGGTGGAGGGCAGGTGCGGCCCGCGGCACAGGTCGTTCCACAGCACCTCCCCGGTCTTCGGGTCGGTGTTGTCGTAGATCGTCAGCTCGCCCGCGCCGACCTCGACGGCTGCTCCCTCAGCGGCGGCGGCCGCGCCGCCCTTCAGCCCGATGAGCTCGAGCTTGTACGGCTCGTCCGCGAGCTCGGCACGGGCTTCCTCATCGGTCACGACCCGACGCACGAAGCGCTGCCCGGCCTTGACGATGCGCTGCATCTCCTTCTCGAGCGACTTGAGATCATCGCTCGAGAACGGCTCGCTCACGTCGAAGTCGTAGTAGAAGCCGTCCTGGATGGGCGGACCGATGCCCAGCCTCGCCTCGGGGTTCACACGCTGCACAGCCTGCGCGAGCACGTGCGCGGCCGAATGACGGAGGATGTCGAGCCCGTCCGGGCTGTCGATCGTGACCGGCTCGACCGTCTGCGTCTCGGTCACCTCGCGGGCGAGATCCTGCAGCTCGCCGTCGACGCGCATGGCGACGATGGCACGGTCGGCGAAGAGATCGAATCCGGTGGTCACGCATCCATCGTAGATCGCCGCGCCCGTCCGGCTGACACGCACATCGATGCGACGGGGCGAGCGCCGTAGGCTGACCGGCGAGGAGCACGCCATGCCTGAGATCACCGGAATCGACCACGTCGCACTGACGGTCATCGACCTTGCCGCCAGCATCACCTTCTACGAGGCCGTGCTGGGCGCGTCCGTGATGGGCACGATGGACGACGGACCGTTCCGCCGAGCGGTGCTCGCACTGCCGGGGCCGACGCACCTCGGCCTCACCCAGCACGACACCGGGAGCGGGAGGCCGTTCGATCCGACGAATCCTGGACTCGACCACGTCGGGTTCGCCTGCGCATCGCGGCACGAGCTGCTGGCGTGGGGGGAGCACCTCGATGCGTTGCGGGTGCGCCACAGCGACGTGCAGGATGCGGCGTACGGCAGCGCACTGAGCTTCAGCGACCCCGATGGCAACGCACTGGAGTTCTTCGCGCCTGCCCCGTGATGCCGGGCGCATCGAGCTTCCCACCCTGGTAAGGACGCCGCCGAAGGACCGCGGCTCGCGCTCAACGCACCGTTCTACGGCTCCACGGCGATCGATCATCGGCGAGCAGGCGTGCGAGTGCCTCGGTGCGTGGTGCCATCCCGCGTCCGAGACCAGCGGCTCGCGGTATCAGCGGCCCGCTGTTGAACGAACGAGCGGCTCTGCAGAGCGCTCTGATCCTCAGGTGCCGCAGTAGGTGCGGTAGGCGCGGAAGCTGCGCTGCGGACTCGGGGCGGCGTAGCGCTCGAGCCCCGGGCGCTCCTCGAAGGGTCGGAGCACGACATCGAGCAGACGCGCGAACGGGTCGAGGTCGCCCTCGGTCGCGGCCGCGAGCGCCTCCTCCACCAGGTGGTTCCGGGGGATGTACGTCGGGTTCACGCGGTCCATCGCGTCCGCATCCGGTCCGAGCTGCAGCCACCGCTGCGTCCACGCATCGAACGCGTCGCGGTCGACGAACGCATCGCGCACGGCATCCCGCCGGCCTCGGATGAGGCCGCTGAGGCTCCGGAAGAATGAGGTGAGATCGACTTGGCTGTCCTCAAGCATGGGCAGCAGGTCGGTCGCAAGGGTGGAAGCGGCGTCGTCGACGCCGGGGCGCAGACCGAGCTTCTCCCGCATGCCGCTCGACCACGCGGCGTTGTACCGCGCGGGGAACGTCCCGAGCGCCGCCGTCACCAGTGCAACGGCCTCGTCCTGGTCGTCGGCGACTATCGGCAGCAGAGCCTCTGCGAGACGCGTGAGGTTCCATCGGGCGACCGCCGGCTGGTTCCCGTACGCATAGCGGCCGTGGTCGTCGATCGAGCTGAAGACCGTCGCAGGGTCCAATCGCTCCATGAACGCGCACGGGCCGTAGTCGATCGTCTCGCCCGAGATGGTCATGTTGTCGGTGTTCATGACGCCGTGCACGAAGCCGACGAGCATCCACTTCGCGACCAGCTCCGCCTGGGCCCCGATCACGCCCTCGAGCAGCGCGAGGCCCGGTCGGTCCGCCTCCGCGGCGCTCGGCGCGTGCCGGCGGATCGCGTGGTCGGCGAGGCGGCGAAGCAGCTCGATGTCACCGGTCGACCGTGCGTACTGGAAGGTGCCCACGCGCAGGTGGCTGCTCGCGATCCTGGCGAGGACCGCACCGGGCAGCGGCTCCTCGCGCCGGATTGTGCGACCCGTCTCGACGACGGCGAGCGAGCGCGTCGTCGGGACGCCGAGGGCGTGCATCGCCTCGCTGACGATGTACTCGCGGAGCATCGGGCCCACGGCGGCGAGCCCGTCCCCGCCGCGCGCGAACGGCGTGCGACCGGATCCCTTGAGGTGCAGATCGCGCAGTCGTCCGTCGTCCTCCTCGATCTCGCCCAGCAGCAGCGCTCGTCCGTCGCCCAGCCGCGGCGAGTAGCCGCCGAACTGGTGTCCCGCGTAGACCTGCGCCACCGGCGTCGCGCCCGCCGGGACGGCGGTGCCGATCAGCATCCGCACACCCTCCGGGCTGCGCAGCCGCTCGGGATCCATGCCCAGTTCGAGCGCGAGCGGCACATTGAGCACGAGCAGCTCGGGGTCGAGCGCCTCCGCGGCCTGCCACGGGAGCGCCAGTTCCGGGAACTCCCGTGCGTAGCGATTCGCCAGCGCGAGGGTGGATGCGGGAAGCGCGGTCACCCTGCCAGGCTACTCTTGTACCCCAACTGCAAGACAGCCTCCGGCGCGCCGCCACGCGCTATCGCGTGGGCGGCAGCGTGTCCTTCGAACGGTGCGCCGCTGCGTCTGCGTCGGCCGCGCGATCGAGCGATAGCCAGAACAGGTAGGTGACCAGCAGCGAGGCGCCGATCATCTCCCCGCCATCCTCCACGAGCCCGAGGATGCTGCCGCTGGAGAGGGCGACGACGTCATCGGCCGCGATGATGTGGATCGCGTCGACGGCCACGCCGCAGAACGCGATGAGGCTGACGATGATCAGGATCCGCACGAAGTGCCGACGATGGTCGCGTGCGGCCACGCGCATGCCGAAGACTGCGAGCGGGATGACCACGGCCGCCGCGAGCATCACCACCAGGATCTCGCCGATGTCCTGCGGTCGCATGCCGAGCACGCCGGGGATCCCCAGTGCCTCGGAGAGCGCGCGGCCGTTGCGCTCGTGGAACTCGAGCGCGTCGGTCACGAGCATGAAGATCAGGAGCGGCGCGAGCGTGGCGAACTCCCACCGCCGGGTGCGGAGGACGAAGAGACCGAGCAGCCCGATGCACCAGAGCCAGCGCAGCGCCTGCACGGCCTCGGGGTGGCCGTACTCGAGATCGAGGTAGTTGAGCGACTCCTGCTCGTCGCGCACCGCGGCGGCGATGTGCAGGGCGATGAGGACGGCATCGACACCGAGCATCATCAACAGCAGGGTGAACGACGCCCGATCGCTGCGCACTGCCCGCAGCCCGAGTGGATCGATCGGGGTGGTGCGCGACATGGACCCTCTCCTCCGTGAGCAGTTCGCGACCTGTCTATCCGATGAGTGAGCGCGCCGCGATGAGACGCGCGTGAGCGGACCCTCATCTGCACTCGGTCCGTCGGTGCTCGAGCGCGCAGCCAGAAGTTGAACGCCTGCCCTGGCGATCGTCGCCCGTGTCGGCACCGTGCTGGCACGCATCGTGAGCGTGCTCGGCAGCCTGTACGACCCGTAGCGCGTCATAGTCTCGGGAGCCATCGCGGCGGCTGCTGCAGCGCGCACCCATGCGCTCGACGTGTGGGCAGCCCGCGAGACCGAGTGACGTCCGGCCGACGCCAGCTCGTCTGCCGGTCCCCGACCCGGAGGCGGATACGAGCAAGGACCCACGGCAAGCCGCGGGTCCTTGTGGTGGGCGATACTGGGATCGAACCAGTGACCTCTTCCGTGTCAGGGAAGCGCGCTACCGCTGCGCCAATCGCCCTCTTGGGGGAACGAGGTGGAGACGGGATTCGAACCCGCGTAGACGGCTTTGCAGGCCGCTGCCTCACCACTCGGCCACCCCACCAGGTGGTGTGAGATTGACTCTCATGACATTGCTGTCGAGCGGATGACGAGATTCGAACTCGCGACCCTCACCTTGGCAAGGTGATGCGCTACCACTGCGCCACATCCGCGGGGCTCATCGCTGAGCACTTGGAAGACTATACCGACCGATCCGGTGCGCACCAAATCGAGCCGCGCGGAACCAGCGGGCCGCGCGCGCGGTCACGCGCCGCCCGTCGGATGTGGCAGACTTATGCGGTCCGCTTCACCGCGGCACGGGCGATTGGCGCAGTTGGTAGCGCGCTTCGTTCACACCGAAGAGGTCGTGGGTTCGAGTCCCGCATCGCCCACCACACAGAGCCGGCATCCCACGATGCCGGCTCTGCTCGTTCTCGGGAGGTCGCGCAGGAACTGGCTAGCCTTGGCGCCATGGACCTCGGCATCGCAGACCACGTCACCCTCATCGTCGGCGGCACCGGCCTCATCGGCAGCGCCGTCGCCGCGACCGCACGCGCCGAGGGCGCGATCGTCATCACTGCGGCGCGCGGCGAGGGCGCGGACGTGCAGCTCGACGCCGGCGATGACCGCTCCGTGCAGCAGGCGATCGAGCGCGTGATCGAGCGCCACGGGCGGATCGATGCGCTGGTCGTCGCCGCCGCGCCCGCGGCGCAGACGCTCGATCCCGCGCGCGCGAACGACCCCGCGCAGGTTGCGCAGGCCATCGACGACAAGGCGATGACGTTCCTGCGGCTCGCGAACGCCGTGATACCCGCCATGCGCCGCGCGGGATCCGGTCGGATCGTCGGCGTCAGCGGGCAGAACGCACTGCTGACCGGCAACATCACCGGCGCCGTGCGCAACGCCGCTCTGATCATCGCCGCGGAGAGCCTGGCCGACGACCTCGCCGGGACGGGGGTCGCGGTGAACGTCGTCAATCCCGGCCCGGTCACCGCAGCTGCCAGCGCGGAGGTAGCGCCGGGCAAGCCGGGCGACTCGACGCCGCAGCAGGTGGCCGACCTGGTCGTGATGCTGCTGTCGCCGCGGCTGGCGGTCTCGAGCGAATCGATCGCCTCGGGCCACCGCGTCCGCGGCGCGGTCATCCTCTAGCGCGGCTGCGCCGTTGCGGCGCAGGTCGAGGAGCCATCCGGTCTCGTGACGCGAGCGGCTTCGCCGCCCGCTCCTCGACCTACGGGCGTAGAAGCGCGAGGCTGCGCCGCAGCCGCGTAGGTCGAGGAGCCACCGCGCCGCAGGCGCGCTGGCGTTGCCGCTTCGTAGGTCGAGGAGCCACCGCGCCGCAGGCGCGCTGGCGTTGCCGCTTCGTAGGTCGAGGAGCCACCGCGCCGCAGGCGCGCTGGCGTCACGAGACCGAACGCGAGCGACATCCGGTCTCGTGACGCGAGCGGCTTCGCCGCCCGCTCCTCGACCTGCGGGGATTGCCCGGCTTCGCCGCCCGCTCCTCGACCTGCGGGGATTGCCCGGCTTCGCCGCCCGCTCCTCGACCTGCGGGCGTGCTAGCGCGAGGCCCGCCGCTGCCGCGTAGGTCGAAGAGCCACCGCGCCGCGCTGGCGTTGCCGCTTCGTAGGTCGAGGAGCCACCGCGCCGCAGGCGCGCTGGCGTCACGAGCTTGGCGGGGCGCCCTGCGGGCGCCGCTTTGGATGGGCGAAAGTGGGGCTATGGCTGGGTCTGGTGGCGGGCCATGCTGGGTGTGCTGCGGTCGACGCCGGTCGGTCTTAGTGCTTGTGAGCCTGTTCACGAGCTTGGCGTGGAGGGCTTCCACGGGGACCGTGGATTGGTG
>NZ_JBISGY010000004.1:0-1293 GCF_045064095.1 Agrococcus sp. Ld7
GGCGGTGTCAAGTGGTGAGTGCGTGGTGATGGATGAGTTGGTTGAGGTGTTCGGCTGGGGTGGCCCAGTCGAGGGTCATGCGGGGGCGGATGTTGAGCAGGTGCTGGGTGCGCTCGATGTCGTCATCGCCGATCGTCCGGAAGTCGGTGCCCTTGGGGTAGAAGTCGCGGATCAGGCCGTTGGTGTTCTCGTTCGTGCCGCGCTGCCAGGGGCTATGGGGGTCGCAGAAGAACACGTCGATGTTGCTGACGATGGTGAGGCGGGCGTGTTCGGACATCTCAGATCCCTGGTCCCAGGTCAGGCTCCGGCGCAGGTCTCGGGGCAGGAAGCTGACCATCGTGATCAGTGCCTCGACGACGGTCGGGCTGTCGTAGCCGAGCGCCAGCCGGCGGATCAGCGTGAACCTGGACTGCCGTTCGGCGAGGGTAATCAGCGCCGATTTGTGGTCAGCGCCGATGACCAGATCGCCCTCCCAGTGACCGGGCACGGCCCGGTCCTCGACCTCCGCCGGCCGGGTCGAGATGTGGTGGCCCTCCAGCCACGGCCGAGTGCTGCGCGGCGGCAGTTTCGAGGCCGGGATGCGGGAGGTGCGACCCGAGCGCAGCGCCTTCGCGACCTTCAGCTCCTGCCGCAGCGAGCCGCGACCTTGGACGTAGATGGCCTGGTAGATCGTCTCGTGACTCACTCGCATATCGTCCCGCGCCGGGAACGCTTTGCGCAGGTCGTGGCTGACCTGCATGGGCGAGAACTTGTCATTCAGCCGCGCGACCACTGCCGCGCGCAGCTCGCCCGGATCGAGCTTCGAGGCCTTCGGCCGGGCCCGCGCCCGATCCGCACGAGCCTGCGCGGGGCGTGCCCAGTAGCGGCCGTCTTCGTTCGCGCCCCGCGCGATCTCGCGCGCGATGCTCGTGGCGACCACCCCGATGCGGGCCGCGATCTTCGGCACGCTCCAGCCCTGCTCCAGCCCGAGCTGGATCACGGTCCGGTCGTGGCCGTCGAGCCGGTTCCCGTTCGAGCCCGGTCGGCGCGACGCATCACCGGCCGGATCCGGATCCAGCGCCACCGTCGGAGGACCGAAGCCGCCGTAGCGGCCCTGCTTGATCGTCATGCGGTTCAGTCTGATCGCGCGCGTGACCGTCTGCGTCGAAGCGAGCATGCGCCGCGCCACTTCCTCGATCGTCACGCCACGGCCGTACATCAGCAACACCTCGGCCTCGTCATCGACCGTCCATCTACGCCAGACCATCTGCAGCCCCCTTCTCGAGCACTGCACTCATCGTCTGACGCTGCCTT
>NZ_JBISGY010000005.1:0-48878 GCF_045064095.1 Agrococcus sp. Ld7
CGTCGACTACTACGACCACCGCAACCCCGACCAGATCAAACGACGCGCGCTCCGCAGCCTGCGCGGCCTCGGCTACGACGTCGACCTCACACCAGCAGCCGCATAGCTCACGTCACTTTCCTAGGAGACCGAACGCAACCGACATCCGGTCTCGTGACGCGAGCGGCTGCGCCGCCCGCTCCTCGACCTGCGGGAATCGCCCGGCTCCGCGGCCCGCTCCTCGACCTGCGGGCGTGCTAGCGCGAGGCTTCGCCGCACGCTCCTCGACCTGCTTGGCTCGCACCGCCCTCAGGCGTGCGCGGCACCGCGGCTGAGGGCGATCGCGGCGGAGTCCTCGAGCAGCGCGACGGCGGCGTCGGGCAGCCCGGTGACCTCGACGATCGCGCTGCGGCACCAGGCACCGCCCACGGCCCCCGCCAGGGCGGCCGCGGCGGCGAGCGCAGCGCTCCGGGCGGCAACGGCGCGCGGTGCTCCCGAACCCAGCGCCGCGCCCGCGAGCGCCGCAGCGGCGACGCGGCCGAGCAGGGCCGGCGGCGAGAGCCGCGACGGGATGGCGGGCATCTTGTCGCCGATGAGCTCCCCGGCCGCCATGGCGATGATGAGCCTGCGGCCCCAGGGGCTCCGCAGCACCGGCCAGCGCCGCCAGCCGTGATCCGCCGGCGCATCGTCGTAGGTCGCCACGACGGCGGCGAGCGGGGTGACGGAGCGCATGCCGCCAGCGGCGCCGAGTGCGAGCGATCGTCGTGCCAGCGATCGGCTCGTTCCGGTCTCGCGCGCTGCTGCGCCCTGCGTCTGCACCATGCCTCCACCCTCGCATCGCGAGCGCAGCCGCGCCAGCGGGAGCGCTGCCGCACCGCCGTGACGGGCGAGCGAGGACGGCGGTTGCCACCTCACTCGCCCGTCGTCGCTACGCGTCTGCGCGCTCGAGGTCGTACTCGTACGCCGCCTCGCCGTGCACGACCTGATCGACGCCCGCGATCTCATCCTCATCCGTGACGCGGAACCCGACCGTCCTCTGGATCGCGAGACCGATGAGGAGGGCCACGACGAAGGCGAAGACCATGACGCCGAGGGATGCGATCAGCTGCACCACGAGCTGCCCAGCACCGCCGCCCAGCAGCAGCCCGGTGCCGGTGGCGAAGAAGCCGAGGTAGACGGTGCCCAGCATGCCGCCCACCAGGTGGATGCCCACCACGTCGAGCGAGTCGTCGAAGCCGAGTCGGTACTTCAGCTCGACCGCCAGGGCGCAGAGCGCGCCGGCGAGCGCTCCCAGCAGCAGCGCCCAGCCGGGGGTGAGGTTCGCGCAGGCCGGAGTGATCGCGACGAGGCCGGCGACCGCACCCGATGCCGCACCGACCGACGTCGGCTTGCCGTGCTTCAGCTTCTCGACCACCAGCCAGGCGCAGATCGAGGCGGCGGTTGCCCCGATCGTGTTCAGTGCGATGAGCCCAGCGTTCTCGAGTCCGTTCAGCCACTCGGCGCCGACGTTGAACCCGAACCAGCCGAACCACAGGATGCTCGCTCCAAGGATGACGAAGGGCACGTTGTGCGGCTTGTGGGCGCCCCTGCTGAAGCCGATGCGCTTGCCGAGCACGAAGGTCAGCGCGAGCGCAGCGGCCCCGGCGTTGATGTGCACGGCGGTGCCGCCGGCATAGTCGATCACGGCGGGCAACCCGAGCAGGTCACCGAGCGAGAACACCCAGCCGCCGCCCCACACCCACGCGGCGATCGGGAAGTAGCCGAGGGTGGCGAACACCCCGGCGAACAGCATCCAGGAGCCGAACTTGGCGCGGTCGGCGATGGAGCCGGAGATGAGGGCGATCGTGATGATCGCGAACGTCGAGCCGTAGGCGACGCCGATGAGGTCGGTGTTGGCGCTCTCGCCGGCTGCCATTGCAGCCAGGCCGATGTCGGCGAGCGGGTTGCCCGAGAACGCGAACGGCGAGTCGACGGCCGACATGCTGAAGCCGTAGAGGATCCAGAGCGTGCCGACCAGGCCGATCGCTCCGAAGGACATCATCATCATGCTGATCACGCTCTTGGAGCGGACGAGCCCGCCGTAGAAGAACGCGAGTCCTGGCGTCATGAACAGCACGAGCGCCGTGGCGATGACGCCGAACGCCATGCTGCCTGCATCGATATCGGGCATGGGGAGTACTCCTTGCGTGGGCACCAGAGGGAACATCCCGAGCCTCCTCCGCCCGCGTTGCACGGCCGGTGCCGCGCGCGTTTCCATGCGGTTACGGATGCGGCCGTCGTGTTTCGGTCATGTTGCCGGTGCCGCGGTGCAGGGCCAGCGGGATGGAAAGATGTCCCCATGAACCTGTCCTGGATCCGAAACCCGCAAGTCTCGGCGATGCTGCTGCTGGGGGCCGCGATCCTCGGCCTCGTCATCGCGAACACGGGGCTCGGACCCGGCCTCGACGACGTGAAGCACGCGCACCTGCCGTTCTCCGTGTTCGGCCTCGACCTCTCCGCAGCGCACTGGGTGACCGACGGCCTGCTCGTCATCTTCTTCTTCGTGGTCGCGATCGAGCTGCGGTACGAGTTCACGCAGGGTGACCTCAACTCGGTGTCGAAGGCTGCGGTGCCCACCATCGCGGCGCTGGGCGGCGTCGCCATCCCCGCGCTGCTCTACATCAGCCTCGCGGGCGCCGACGGGGCAAAGGGCTGGCCCATCCCGACGGCGACCGACATCGCGTTCGCCCTCGGCGTGCTCGCGCTGTTCGGCCGTCGACTTCCCTCGAGCGTGCGGGCACTGCTGCTCGCCCTCGCGGTCATCGACGACCTGATCGGCATCTTCTTCATCGCCGTGTTCTTCACGGAGTCGGTCTCGCTCCCCCACTTGGGGTTCGCGGCCGTCGCCATCGCGCTGTTCTGGCTGCTCGGTCGCGCCTACCGCGGCAAGCGCGGCAGCTGGCCGCTGCGGATCGCTCTGGTCGCTGTGGCCCTCCTCACCTGGTGGCTGGTCGCCATGAGCGGCATCCACGCCACCATCGCGGGCGTGCTGCTCGGGCTCGTGCTCTCCCCCGCACCGGCCGAATCGGCGCGCGTGCAGCTCGAGCCGTTCACGAACGGCATCGTGCTGCCGCTGTTCGCCTTCACGAGCGCCTCGGTCGCGATCCCGCAGGTGCCCCTGAACGAGCTGAGCCCGGTCTTCTGGGCGATCGTCGTCGCGCTGCCGGTCGGCAAGCTGTTCGGCATCACGATCGCGGGGCTCATCGGTCAGACGGCGCTGCGCGTGCCGAAGAGCGAGCGCGTCAAGCTCTCGGAGCTCATCGGCATCAGCCTGCTGGGCGGCATCGGCTTCACCGTCGCGATGCTCATGAACGAGCTCGCGCACCGCAGCACCGAGGAGCTGATCGTCGAGGGCACGCTCGGCGTGCTGGCGGGCTCGCTCATCGCCGCCGTGCTCGGCGCCGTCTACCTGACGGTCCTGAGCCGCCGCTACCCGCCGGTGGACACCACGGCGATCTCCTCGCGGAACGATGAGGAGTACACGCGCCGCACCGACTCCGAGTGACGGACGCGCTGACGCGCGGCGTCAGCCCGCGTGCGCGAGCGAGAGCAGTCGGGAGATCGCGCGCAGGTACTTCTTGCGGTAGCCGCCGCCGAGCATCTCCTCGCTGAAGACCTCCGAGAGGGTGGTGCCGCTCGCCCGGATCACGACCTGCGCGTCGTACAGCCGGTCGACGAGCGCGACGAACCGCAGCGCGTCGTTCTGGTCGGTGAGCGTGCGCACCTCGCGCAGGCCGAGTGCGTCCACACCGTCGACCAGACCGACGTAGCGCGACGGGTGGACCCGGGCGAGGTGCGCGACGAGCGCGTCGAAGTCATCCAGCGCCGCCGTGCCTCCGATGGCCGCGAGCGCGGGCTCCAGCTCTGCGGCATCGACCGTGGGCGCGCTGCCGGTGATGTCACGCTGCCGGTAGTCGTCGCCGTCGATGCGCATGATCTGGAACCGGTCGGCGATCGCCTGGATCTCGCGCAGGAAGTCGGCGGCGGCGAAGCGGCCCTCGCCCAGCGCGTTCGGCGGTGTGTTGCTCGTCGCCGCGAGCTTGGTGCCGCTGGCGACCAGCTCGCCCAGCAGGCGCGTCATGACCATGGTGTCGCCCGGATCATCGAGCTCGAACTCATCGATGCAGATCAGCCGCGAGCCCTGCAGCTGACGCACCGCCTCCGCGTAGCCCAGCGCGCCGACGAGCGCTGTGTACTCGATGAAGGTCCCGAAGCGCTTCGGCCCCGGCATCGCCTTCCACAGCGCCGCGAGCAGGTGCGTCTTCCCGACACCGAAGCCGCCATCGAGGTAGATGCCCGGCTTGACCTCCGGCGCCTTCTTCCTGAACAGGCCGCCGCGCTTCGGCGCCGTCCACTCGGTGACCAGCTGCTGCATCCGCTCGAGCGCCTCAGCCTGCGACGGATGCGCCGCATCTGGCCGGTAGGACTCGAACGTCGCGGCGTCGAACTGCGGCGGGGGCACGAGGCTCCCCACGATCTGCTCTGCGCTCACCTGCGGGCTGCGCTCCACGAGCGAGATCGATGCTGGCATGCGGGCTCCTTGGCTGCGCGACAGGACCGCGCGGAAGATTCGATGGGAGGATGGCGTTTGCCCCCCTGGAGCCTACTTCAGGCCGAATCCCCCATTCCTCGCGCAGAAGGAGACACCGTGTCACCATCCGAGTCTCGATTCGAGCAGTACGCCGCGCCCGATCGGGTGGTCTCGACCGAGTGGGTCGCTGCACATCTGCACGACCCCGACGTCGTGATCGTGGAGTCGGACGAGGATGTGCTGCTGTATGAGACGGGGCACATCCCCTCGGCGGTGAAGATCGACTGGCACACCGACCTCAACGACCCGGTGCTGCGCGACTACCTGGCGCCCGCCGCCTTCGCCGAGCTGCTGGGCAGCAGGGGCATCGGCCGCGACACCACCGTGGTCTTCTACGGCGACAAGGCCAACTGGTGGGCCACCTACGCGCTCTGGGTGTTCGCGCTGTACGGCCACGACAACACCCGCATCATGGATGGCGGGCGCGACCTGTGGATCGCCGAGGGTCGCGAGCTGACGCGCGAGCGGCCTGCGCGCGAGCGCGTCGACTACCCCGTGGTCGAGCGCGACGATGCCACGCTGCGGGCGTTCCGCGACGACGTGCTCGCACACTTCGGCAACCCGCTCATCGATGTGCGCAGCCCGGAGGAGTACTCGGGGCAGCGCACAACCGCACCCGCCTACCCGGAGGAGGGAGCGCTTCGCGCCGGCCACATCCCGACCGCTGCGAGCGTGCCGTGGGGCACGGCCGTGCGGGAGGACGGCACGTTCCGCTCACGGGAAGAGCTCGAGTCGATCTACCTCGACGGGGCTGGGCTGCGCGATGCGGACGACGTGATCGCGTACTGCCGCATCGGCGAGCGCTCAAGCCACACCTGGTTCGTGCTGACGCACCTGCTGGGCCTGCCGAACGTGCGCAACTACGACGGATCCTGGACCGAATGGGGCTCGCTCGTCGGTGTGCCGATCGCGATCGGCGAGGAGCCAGGAGAGGCACCCGCCCGATGACGATCACGCCCGCACTGCAGCAGACCGTCGACGACTTCCACGCGATGGCGGAGTCGGATCGCCTCCAGCTGCTCCTGGAGTTCGCCGACGAGCTGCCCGCGCTGCCCCAGCGGTACGCCGACCACCCCGACCTGCTCGAGCGAGTCGCAGAGTGCCAGTCACCGGTGTTCCTCTTCGTCGAGGTCGCCGACGGCCGGGTGCACGTGCACGCCACCGCGCCGGCAGAGGCGCCGACGACTCGCGGCTTCGCGTCGATCCTGGCGCAGGGGCTCGAGGGCACGAGCGTCGAGGATGCGCTCGCAGTGCCGATGGACTTCCCTCGCGAGCTCGGGCTCGACAGCGTCGTCTCGCCGCTGCGCCTGCGCGGCATGGTGGGCATGCTGGGCCGCATCCAGCGCCAGATCCGCGAACGCGCGCTGGAGCTCTAGTCTCGAGGTTCTGACGCCTCAGCCGAACGCCGTGATGCCCCGCTGATCGATCCAGGTGCCGATCTCGTGGTCGTACCTCGCGCGATCGAGGTTCCAGAGCTTCGTGTGGCGGGCGCGTCGCCACTCGCGGTAGTCGACCAGGTCGGGCCGGGCCGCGGCCAGCGCGCGCGACGCATCCGGCGGCACGTAGCCGTCGTCCGCCGAGTGCAGCAGCAGGATCGGCTGCGAGAAGGCGTCGGCATGCAGCACGTTGTCGAGCTCGTCGAAGTCCAGGCTCCGGCTGCCGCTGAGCACCGAGGCGGGTGACTCGAGCAGCCCGACCGCGGTGTCGACGAGCCACGCGGGACGTTTGGCGAGCGCGACCTGCAGCTGCAGCGTCGGCCGCCAGCCGACCACCGGCGAGTCGAGCACGAGTGCAGCGATGCGCCGACGGTGGCGGGAGCGCCGGGCGACCTGCAGCGCGATCTGGCCCCCCATCGACCAGCCCTGCAGCACGATGCGCTCGGCACCGCGAGCGACCGCGACGTCGATCGCGTCGTCGACATCGCGCCACTCGTCCAGGCCCAACCGATACTTGTTCTGCCGGCTCGGCGGCGCCTCCGTGTCGTTGCGGTACGAGACCGCCATCACGGGGATGCCGCGTCGCAGGTAGATGGGCGCCGCACGGATCGTCTCCCGTCGGGTGACGCCGCGGCCGTGCACCTGGATGCACCAGGTGGTCGCCTCCTGATCGCCCATGATCCAGGCGGGGGCCGCACCGCACTCGGTCGGGACGTCGACGTGCTCGACACGCTCTGCCACCTGCTCCGGCAGCGACAGCGCATAGCCCGACCAACGAGCGGAGCTGACGCCCTCGAGGAGCGCGCGCGAGCGCTCGTCGACGGTGCGCACCACGCCGGCCTCATCCTGCGCGACCACGCCGCCCAGCACCGCGAGCTGCTCCCCGACCGCCAGTGCATAGGTCCCCGGCAGCACGGTGTCAGGCGTCAGCCCCAGCCGCACGCCCCGCGCTTCCAGCCCCAGCACGCGGATATCGTCGATCTGCGTCCGCGGCGGGGTGATCAGCATCGACGCGAGCACGGCGGATGCGCCCGTGACCGTGAGCGCCGCTCCCCCGATCACGACGCCGCCGGCCAGCATGGCGATCCGCGTCAGTCGCCGCTGGGGTGCGGCGGCGCGCCTTGCTCGCTGGGTCACACCGGAATCGTAGTCTTTCCCGGTGGACACGAGCAGTGCGGCACCCGCCCCCGAACCCGAGGCGTTCCGCGCTGCTGTCGACCAGCTGCGACGCGCAGAGCTCCGCAGCGAGCTGTCGGTGCGGGAGATCCCGGCTCCGGGGCGAATCGCACCGCACTCCTTCGCGATCGCCGCAGATGTCGGGGTTCCCTCGCACGGCCGCGATTCCGATCTGGGGACCGGGCGCTTCATCCTCATGCACGATCCCGAGGAGCCGGAGGCCTGGGGCGGCGACTTCCGCGTGGTGAGCTTCACGCAGGCCTCGCAGGATCCCGAGATCGCGATGGACCAGTTCCTCGCCGAGGTCACGTGGACCTACCTGCTGGAGGCGCTCGAGCAGCGGGGCGCCGAGTACCACTCGGAGTCCGGCACTGCCACGAAGATCCTCTCGAGCGGCTTCGGAGAGCTGGCCGCGCAGGGCGACGGCGCGCAGATCGAGCTGCGCGCCTCGTGGACGCCGACCGGGCACCGCTTCGGCGCCCACCTCACCGCGTGGACCGACATGCTCTGCGCCATCGCCGGGCTGCCCGTGCAGCCGGGCGCCACCGGCCTCGACGCGCATCGGCGCGCTCGTGACTGAGGCGGTCGAGCCGCAGCCCGAGCCCGAGCTCCCGCTCGCTCGAGCTCGCGGACCGCTCGATGTGATCGCCGATGCGGATGCACTCGCACGGGCGGCCGAGCGGCTCTTCGACGGCACCGGCCCCGTCGCGGTCGACGCAGAGCGCGCGAACGGCTTCCGCTATTCGGCCCGCGCCTACCTCGTGCAGCTCCACCGCCGTGGCGCGGGCACGGTGCTCATCGATCCGACAGCGATCGACGACTTCTCGGTGCTGCAGCGGGCGATCGGCGATGAGGAGTGGATCATCCATGCCGCGAGCCAGGATCTGCCATGTCTGCGCGAGGTGGGCCTGGAGCCGTCCAGACTGTTCGACACCGAGCTCGGCGCGCGTCTGGCTGGCTTCGAACGGGTGGGCCTCGCGGCGGTGACGGAGCGGCTCGTCGGCCTGCGACTGCGCAAGGAGCACGGCGCGAGCGACTGGTCCACGCGGCCCATCCCCGCCTCCTGGCTCGAGTACGCGGCGCTCGACGTGGAGGTGCTGCCCCAGGCGCGCGATCGCCTCGCTGCCGAGCTGCTCGAGCAGGGCAAGGCAGAGCTGGCCGAGCAGGAGTTCGCGTACGCGCTCGAGCGGCAGCCGAAGCCGCCCGCCGCCGAGCCGTGGCGCCGGCTCTCGGGCATCCACACCGTCCGCGACCGCCGTCAGCTCGCCATCGCACGCGAGCTGTGGATGGCGCGGGATGCGCTCGCGCGCGCCACCGACACGGCCCCGGGTCGGCTCGTGCCGGATCGGTCGCTGCTCGCCGCCGTCACGGCCAATGTCGAGGCGAAGGGTGCGCTCGCCGCTCGCCGGGACTTCTCGGGCCGCGCGAGCCGCAGCGAGCTCGACCGCTGGTGGGCCGCCATCGAGCGGGGCCGCAGCAGCGAGGACCTGCCGGACGTGCGCGTGCGATCCGATGAGCCGCCGCCGCCTCGCTTCTGGAGCAGCCGCCGCCCCCGTGCCGACGCCCGGCTGAAGACAGCGCGGGCCGCCGTGCAGGAGGTCGCCGAGGCGATGGCGATCCCCGCAGAGAACCTGCTCATGCCGGACACGCTGCGCCGGGTCGCATGGGAGCCGACCGAGCCCACGCCCGAGGGTGTCGCCGAGGTGCTGCGCGAGCGGCAGGCGCGGCCGTGGCAGATTGCCGCGACCGCACAGAGGATCGCTGCTGCCTTTGTAGAGGCTGACCAACAGCCCGCCGCGCCCTCCGACGCCCCATCGTAGGAAGCGGCAACCGCGGTGCGACCGCCCGGCCGCGCTTCCTACACTGGTGCCGCAACCACCCCTACAGGAGGCACCGTGGCTAACGACGACGTCGTGTTCGTGGACGGCGTCCGCACCCCATTCGGGCGTGCGGGCGAGAAGGGCATGTATTGGAACACGCGCGCTGATGACCTCGCGGTCAAGGCGCTCACCGGATTGCTCGAGCGCAACCCGAGCCTGCCGCTCGATCGCGTCGACGATGTGGCCATCGCTGCCACCACGCAGACCGGAGACCAGGGCCTGACCCTCGGCCGCACGGTCGGCATGCTCGCCGGCCTGCCGGTCACCGTGCCCGGCTACGCGCTGGATCGCATGTGCGCGGGCGCCATGACCGCCGTCACCGCCGTCGGCGGCGGGATCGCCTTCGGCGCCTACGACGTCGCCATCGCGGGCGGGGTCGAGCACATGGGCCGCCACCCGATGGGCCAGGACGCGGACCCGAACCCGCGCTTCGTGGCCGAGAAGCTCGTCTCGATGGACGCGCTGAACATGGGCAAGACCGCCGAGCGCATCCACGACCGCTTCCCGCGCCTCACGAAGGAGCGTGCGGATCGCTACGCCATGCGCTCGCAGCAGAAGTATGCCGCCGCGCTGGCGGCCGGCAACATCCAGCCCGACCTCATCCCGGTCGCGACCCAGTCCGAGGCGGGCTGGGGTCTCGCGAGCGCCGACGAGGCGCCGCGCCCCGAGACCACCATGGAGGGTCTCGCGAGCCTGCGGACCCCGTTCCGCGATCACGGACGGGTCACCGCCGGCAACGCGTCGGGCCTGAACGACGGTGCGACCATGTCGATCATGGCCTCCGCGTCCGCGGCCAAGGAGCTCGGCCTCAGCACGAAGATGCGGATCGTCTCGTTCGCGTTCGCCGGCGTCGAGCCCGACATCATGGGCATCGGCCCGATCCCCTCGACGGAGAAAGCGCTCCGCAAGGCGGGCCTCTCGATCGAGGACATCGGCCTGTTCGAGCTCAACGAGGCGTTCGCGGTGCAGATCCTGTCATTCACCGACCACTTCGGCATCGACGACGACGACGCGCGCATCAACCCGTGGGGCGGCGCGATCGCGATCGGCCACCCGCTGGCATCCTCCGGCGTGCGCCTGATGGTGCAGCTCGCCCGGCAGTTCGAGCAGCGGCCGGATGTGCGCTACGGCGTGACCGCCATGTGCGTCGGCCTCGGTCAGGGCGGCACCGTCATCTGGGAGAACCCCCACCACAAGCGCTACGGAAAGGGCAAGTAGATGGCCATCCGCGATGAGTTCCCGCTGCTGGCGGCAGCCGAGTTCGACGAGGTCGTCTCGCACAGCTACGTGCGTGATGTGACGCTCGCCTCCGGCAGGACGCTCGCGCTCGTGACGCTCGACAACGGTCGCGATCACACGCGCCCGACGACGCTCGGTCCCGCGACCCTGTTCGAGCTCGGAGACACGCTCGAGGCGCAGCGCGCCCGGGGCGCGAAGGGCGAGATCGACGCGATCGCCGTGACCGGCAAGCCGTACTTCCTGGCGGCTGGCGCTGACCTCTCGAACGTCACCGCGCTGCCGGACCGCGCGACGGCGGCGGAGCTGCCGAAGCTCGGGCACCGCGTGCTCGGCCTGCTCCACAAGGCGCCGGTCCCGACCTTCGTGTTCATCAACGGCCTCGCGCTCGGCGGCGGGCTGGAGATCGGGCTGAACGCCGACTACCGCACCATCAACGCTGCGGCACCGGCCGTCGCACTGCCCGAGACCTTCCTCGGCCTAGTGCCCGGCTGGGGCGGCGCCACGATCCTGCCGAACCTGATCGGCATCGAGCGTGCGCTGAAGGTCATCATCGAGAACCCGCTGAAGCAGAACCGGGTGCTGAAGCCGCAGGAGGCGTTCGAGCTCGGCATCGCCGATGCCATCTTCAACGCTCCCAACTACCTCGAGGCCTCGCTCGCGTGGGCCGACGCGGTGCTGCAGGGCAAGAAGGTCGACCGCAAGCACGTGCCCGGCACGCTCGAGCGCACCGTGAAGTGGCCGATCGCGCTGAAGATCGCGCGGGAGACCCTGGAGCAGAAGCTCGGCACCGTGCCGCTTGCGCCCTACAAGGCGCTCGACATCATCGAGCTGGCGAAGAAGAACGACCGCGAGGCGGGCTTCGCCGCGGAGGACGAGGCGCTCGCGGAGCTCATCCCCGGTGACCAGTTCGTCGCATCGATCTACGCCTTCGACCTGGTGCAGAAGCGGGCGAAGCGACCAGCGGGAGCGCCCGACAAGGCGCTCGCGAAGCCGGTCACCAAGGTCGGCATCATCGGAGCCGGCCTCATGGCCAGCCAGTTCGCGCTGCTGTTCGTGCGCCGCCTGCAGGTGCCCGTCATCATCACCGATCTCGATCAGGCTCGCGTCGACAAGGCGGTGGCGGGCATCCACGACGAGATCGATGCGCTGGCCGCCAAGGGTCGCATCTCCGCCGACGACCGGCATCGACTGCGCGCGCTCATCACCGGCACGGTCGACAAGGCCGACTTCGCGGACTGCGACTGGGTGATCGAGGCCGTGTTCGAGGAGCTGAGCGTCAAGCAGCAGGTCTTCGCCGAGGTCGAGCCCCATCTGTCCGAGACCGCCGTCATTGCGACGAACACCTCCAGCCTCTCGGTCGAGCAGATCGGGGCGAACCTCGCACATCCCGAGCGGCTCGTCGGCTTCCACTTCTTCAACCCGGTCGCGGTCATGCCGCTCATCGAGGTCGTGAAGACGCCGTCGACCGACGACGCGACGCTCGCCACCGCGATGCGCGTGGCGAAGGATCTGAAGAAGAACGCCGTCATCACGCGCGACACCCCCGGGTTCGTCGTGAACCGCGTGCTCGCGAAGCTGCTCGGCGAGGCCATGCACGCCGTCGAGCAGGGCTCGTCCTTCGAGGACGTGGTCGAGGCGCAGCGTGCGTTCGGCTTCCCGATGGATCCGTTCGTGCTGCTCGACCTCGTCGGGCTCAAGGTGGGCGCGCACGTGCTCGATACGCACCACGGTGCGTTCCCGGATCGCTTCTTCGAGTCGCAGGCGCTGCATGAGCTCGCCGAGCAGGGCATCCTGCTCGAGAAGGACTCCAAGGGCGACGTGAAGGGCATCGACAAGCGGGCGCGGAAGATCGTCGCGAAGCACACGCCGAAGGACGCCCGGCCGGTCTCCGTCGAGGAGCTGCGGCTGCGCATCGAAGACGGCCTGGCCGACGAGATCAAGCGCATGCTCGAGACGCACGTCGTCGAGGCGGCGGAGGACATCGACCTCTGCATGATCCTCGGCGCCGGCTGGCCATTCCAGATGGGCGGCATCACGCCGTTCCTCGACCGCTCGGGGGCCTCGGAGCGCGCGTTCGGCGGCACCTTCCACGACCCGCGGATCGCCGGCCCGAAGGCCTGATCCACCTCGGAGCGGTGCTCCGGCAGACTGGTGCGGTGCCGAACCGCGACCTGACCGACGCCCTCGCCCGTGACCTCGCAGCCGCGAGCTTCACGGGCGAGGGCGTCGCTGTGCTCGTCGGCGACGCGGCCCACGCGGCGCTCGGCCGCATGATCGCTGAGCCCGCACGACGGGCGGCGCTGCAGCATGGCGGAGCGCTGTCGACGCTCCTGCGCGCCTTCTGGCTCGGCGACGCCGTGCCGAGTCGTGAGCTCGAGGCCGCCCTGCCGTCGCTGGGTGTGCAGGGGGCGGTGGCGCTCGGCATCGCCGAGCAGCAGGACGCGTCGATCGCTCCCCTGCTGGTCATCCGCCCGCATGCGTTCAGCGATGAGCGCGGCGACGGCACCTGGTGGATCGCGAGCGACCTCGACGAGCTCGCCGGCGTCTGGCCGCTGCGCCCCGACCACGTTCTGGGCGTCGGCGGCGCCGCACGCACCCTGGCGGCGCTGCTGCCGCAGGCCTCGGTCGCCACCGCACTCGATCTCGGCTCGGGCTGCGGCATCATCGCCCTGCACCTGCGTCGCATGGCCCGGCAGGTGGTGGCCACCGACATCTCGGCGCGCGCGCTCTGGTTCACCGAGCTGACCGCCGCACTCAACGGCGTCGACGGCATCGAGACGCGACTGGGCTCCCTGTTCGCGCCCGTCGCGGGTGAGCGCTTCGACCTGATCGCCTCCAACCCGCCCTTCGTCATCACTCCGCGCGCCGCCGGTGTGCCGAGCTTCGAGTATCGCGACGGCGGTCACGCCGGCGATGCGCTCATGGTCGAGGTGGTGGGCTCGGTCGCCGAGCACCTGCGTCCTCGCGGTCACGCGCGGCTGCTCGGCAACTGGGAGACGCGCCAGGGGCGCAGCGGCCTCGAGCGCGTGCGCGACTGGAGCGCGGACGATGCGCTCGACGTCTGGGCGATCGAGCGTGACGTGCTCGACCCCGTGCAGTATGCAGAGCTGTGGCTGCGCGATGGCGGCACCCTCCCCCGCGATGCCGACCACGCTCGGCTGCTGGACGCCTGGCTCGACGACTTCGACGCGCGCGGCGTGACGGCCATCGGCATGGGGTGGCTGGCGCTGCGACTGCCCGCCGAGGGCAGCGTGGGAAGCGCCCGCCTCGCGCGCTTGGAGCGCGTGACGCACGCCGTGCAGCTCCCGCATGCCGGCGCGCATCTCGCTGCCGCGTTCGAGGTCGCGGACCTGGTCGCGAACCTCGACGATGGCGCACTCGCGAGCACGCACCTGCTGGCTGCTGCAGACGTCACCGAGGCACGGCACCAGCTGCCGGGTGCTGCAGGACCGAACGTCATCGAGCTGCACCAGGGCGGTGCGCTGGCACGCGTGCTGTCGGTCGACACCGCGCTCGCCGCGCTCGTGGGCGCGTGCGACGGCGAGCTGTCGATCGGTCAGCTCATCGGCGCGATCGCAGGCCTGCTGGAGGTGGATGAGGCGATCCTGGCAGCCGACCTGCTCCCTCGGATCCGGGAGCTGCTCTTCACCGGCTTCCTGCTCCCCGGGACCTCGCCGGGGGTTACAGGCTCCTGAGCTGCGTCGCGACCGCTCGGGGCAGCTGCGCGGCGACATCGAGTGCGGTGATGGGGCGATCGTCGGCAGCCGCGAGCTCGGCGGCCGCGCCGTGCAGCTCGACTGCTTCGGCCGCCATCGACGCGAGCGATGCGGCGTCGGCAGCGAACGCGGCGCTGCCGGCCACGAGCGCGCCCACCACACCGGCGAGCACGTCACCCGTGCCGGCGGTCGCGAGTCGGTGCGTGGTGGCCGCCACGGTGCGGATCGAGCCGTCGGGGGCGAGGATGTGCGTCGGCGCTCCCTTCGCGACCACGACCGCATCCAGATCGGCAGCGACGCGCGCCGCCGCGGCCGCTCGATCCGGTCGCAGCGCGCCGCCGAGCAGGCGCCGCAGCTCGTCGTCGTGCGGCGTGAGCACCGTCGGCCCCGCGTGGCCGCGGACGAGATCGAGAGCCCCCGCGTCGACGACGCACGGGGCCCCGCTGCTGAGCGCCTCCAGCAGCAGCGAGCGGAGCGCCGGGTCGCGCTCACGCGCGTCCTGCCCCGAGCCCAGGAGCCAGGCGTCGACACTGCCGGATGCCTCCCCCAGCGCGTGGCAGACGGTCTCGGGCCTGCGTGCGAGCACCAGATCCTGCACACGGCGGGGCGCCCACAGGCGCACGTAGCCGATCCCGGTGCGCCACGCGGCCTCGACGCCCAAGATCGCAGCACCGGGATAGCTGGTCGATCCCGTGACCACGCCCAGCACCCCCATCGAGCGCTTGTCGTCGTTCGCACCGGGGCTGCGCAGCCATGTCATGCCGCCAGCGTACGTGGCTCCAGCGCGTCGACGCCGCCGGCATGCGCGAGCAGCACGCCGCGCAGCACCACCGGCACGCTCCGAGCGGCCCGGTGGATCGCGTCGTGCCACGCCCAGTCATCGGGGTTCGGTCGCGACGCGCCGTGCCGCTCGATCACGGCCACGACCTCCGGGTCACCGTGCCGCGCGCGCTCGAGCAGGCTCCGAAGCACTCCCGATGCGGCGGCATCGGGCGTGATCGGGATGCCGTCGATCTGCCGCACGGCGCGCCGCAGGTGGCCCTCGGCGGTCACGGGGAAGAACCAGAGGCGAGCGACGAGCCCCTGCTGCACGAGTGCGGCGACCTGCTCGAGCGGGTCGGAAGCTGTGGTCTCATCCATGTGCGGCAGGAAACCGCATCCCGCCCTACGCGCGTGCCGCGATGCAGCCCCGCTGTGGAGAACCTACTCCGAGGCCTGCGATCGCGCGCCGCCGCCCGAGGCCCCGTGCTCGGAGGAGGCACCGTCCTCACCGGTGGCATCGGATGCGGGGCTGCGCTCGGCCTCCGCGTCATCGAGCCGCAGCTCGTCCTCTCCCGGCAGCGAGCGCGCGACCGGCAGGCGGCCGGTGCCGAGCACCTGCTGCACGATGTTGCGCGCGATCGTCTGCGCTGACAGGCCGGCATCCTCGAGGATCTCGCCCCGCTCGGCGTGGTCGATGAACTCGTCGGGCAGGCCGAGCTCATCGACGGGCGTGTCGACGCCCGCCGCCCGAAGCTCCTGCCGCACGCGCGTGCCGATGCCTCCGACGCGCACGCCATCCTCGAGCGTGATGACGATGCGATGGTCGCGCGCGAGCTCGACGATCGACGGCGCGACCGGCACCACCCAGCGCGGGTCCACGACCGTCACGCCGATCCCCTGGGCCTGCACGCGCTGCGCGACATCCATCGCGAGCTGCGCGAACGAGCCGATCGCGATGAGCAGCACGTCCCGCGGGGCTGCCTCCAGCAGCACGTCGACGCCGTCGGCGGTGCGACGGACGGCATCCAGCTGCTCCGGCACGGATCCCTTCGGGTAGCGGATGACGGTGGGGGCGTCGTCAACGGCGATCGCCTCTCGCAGCGCCTCCTCGAGGCGCGCGGCATCGCGGGGCGCGGCGAGCCTGATCCCGGGCACGAACTGCAGCAGTGCCAGATCCCACATGCCGTGGTGGCTCGGCCCATCCGGGCCCGTGACGCCAGCTCTATCGAGCACGAACGTGACGCCCGCCTTGTGCAGCGCGACGTCCATGAGCACCTGGTCGAACGCACGGTTCATGAAGGTCGCATAGATCGCCACGACCGGGTGCAGGCCGCCGAAGGCGAGCCCCGCGGCGGTCGTGACGGCATGCTGCTCCGCGATGCCGACATCCAGCACGCGGGCGGGGTCGAGCGCAGCGAGCCGATCGAGCCCGGTGGGTCGCAGCATGGCGGCGGTAATGCCGACCACATGCTCGTCCTCTCGCGCGATGCGCACCAGCTCGTCGGCGAACACCGACGTCCACGAGGGGCGACCAGCGCTGGCGATCGCCTCTCCGGTCTCCGGATCGATCTGGCCTACGGCGTGGAACTGGTCGGCCACGTCGTTGATCGCGGGGTCGAAGCCCTGCCCCTTCTGGGTGATGACGTGCACGATGACCGGCGACCCGTAGTCCCGCGCCTGCGAGAGCACCTCCTGCAGCGCATCCAGGTCGTGCCCGTGGACCGGGCCGAGGTACTTGATGTCCAGGTTCGAGTACAGCGCCTCGTTGTTCGTGAAGCGAGATAGGAACCCGTGGGTCGCGCCCCGCACCCCCCGGTAGACGGCGCGCCCGGGGTGCCCGAACGTCGAGAAGACGCGCTCCGAGGTGCCGCGCAGGGTGCGATAGGAGCGCCGCGTGCGCACACCGTTCAGGAAGCGCGCCATGCCGCCGATCGTGGGTGCGTAGGAGCGGCCGTTGTCGTTGACGACGATCACGAGTCTGCGGCGATTGTCGTCGGAGATGTTGTTGAGCGCCTCCCACGTCATGCCGCCCGTGAGCGCGCCGTCACCGACGACCGCCACGACCGACCGATCGTGCTGGCCGGTGATGTCGAAGGCGCGGCTGATGCCGTCCGCCCAGGACAGCGACGACGACGCGTGGCTCGACTCGACGATGTCGTGCTCGCTCTCGGAGCGCTGCGGGTAGCCCGCCAGGCCACCGCGCTGACGGAGCCTCGAGAAGTCCTGCCGGCCCGTCAGCAGCTTGTGCACATAGGACTGGTGACCGGTGTCGAACACGAAGGCGTCCCGCGGCGAGTCGAACACCCGATGCATCGCCATCGTGAGCTCCACGACGCCGAGGTTCGGGCCGAGGTGGCCGCCGGTGCGGGAGACCTCGCGGATCAGGAACGAGCGGATCTCGCCCGCCAACTGCACGAACTCGGCCTGCGAGAGCCGGTCGAGGTCCCGCGGGCCCGTGATCTGGTCGAGGATCGTCATGATCGAACCATCGTAGCCCTGCGACCCGTGGATGGCCGTCTGCCGCCCGCACCGGATCGGCCGCGCCTCAGGCCTCCAGCGCGCAGAAGCGGAAGAAGCCGAACGCCTCGATCGGCAGCACCTCCACGCCGCCGAAGCCCGCCTCGGCGGCGTATCGCCGAAGCGTCGAGGGCCGCATGACCGTGCCGGTGCCGACGCTCGCCGGGTGCGAGAGCCCGTCGGGCAGGCAGACCAGCAGGCTGAAGCCGTACATGAGCCGCTCGAGGTCGTCGCCGGGCGCGACCAGGCGGTCTGCCACCGCTTCATCCATCACCACCACCGGTCCCCCCGCGCGCACCGCGCGCTGCATCGCGGCCAGCACGCTGACCGGATCCGGCATGTCGTGCAGGCACTCGAAGGCGAAGGCCGCGTCGAACGGCCCGTGCTCATCGAGGCGGGCGGCGTCGAGGAGGTGGAAGCTGACCCGATCGTCGACCCCCGCCGCTCTCGCGTTCGCCCGTGCCGCGTCGATCGACGGCTCATCGACGTCGAAACCCTCGACGCGCAGCGCAGGATGCGCGGCAGCCAGCGCGATCGCCGACCAGCCGGCGCCCGTGCCGACATCGGCGACGCGGGCGCCCGGCGCGCGCAGCACGGCGTCGATCTCCGGGAGGCCGGCGAGCGCCTCCGGCAGTCGGTCGAACCAGGGGCGGTTCATATCGGCCTGCGCCTCGCGAGCATGGACGCCGAGCTGCTCCCAGCTGACGCCCCCACCATCGCGGTAGGCCTGCGTGAGCGCCGGCAGCTGCGCCGCCGAGGCACCGAACATGCGCGCGAGCGGCGCGAGGTAGGCGAGGCTCGACTCGTCGGTCAGCACCTCGGCGGCAGCGGCCGGCAGCTCGAACCGGGGCTCCGCGCCCTCGACGTCCTGCAGCACCAGCACGCCGGCGACCGCCTGCTGCTCGAGCCACTCCCTCGCATACCGGGGCGCGGTCCCCGTCCGCGAGGCGAGGTCCGCGGCCGTGCTCGGCCCGTGCTCGGCCAACGAGCGGTACCAGCCGAGCCGGTCGCCCAGGTAGGCCGCCAGCACATCGGTCGTGGCGATCGCTGCCTGCAGCATGCGGTCGGCGAACGCCTCCACCGCGCGCTCGTGGTCGTCGATGCCGTCGAGGTCGAGCTGCTCGATCGTGGTCATGGGTGCTCCTCGGATCATCGACAGCCGGTGCTGCCGCTGAGGCGACGCTATGGCGACCCCGGCGGCGCCGGCATCGGGCGAATGATGCAGATTCGGCGCAGCATCATGCAGATGGTGACGGCACGGAAATCACGGCACGGCATCGGCGGCACCGGCGTGCGCATGCCACCATGCGGCTGCCGCCGTCCGAGAGCCGACATCGAGCTTCAGATAGACGTTCGCCAGGTGTCGGCCCACGGTCTTCTCGCTGATGACGAGCGCGTCGGCGACATCGCGGTTGCTCTCGCCGAGCGCCACCCTGGCCAGCACCTCCGCCTCTCGCGCGGTGAGCGGGCCCGCGCGGGTCTCGTGCGCCGAGGCGGACCCCGCTGTGACCCCGAGATCGCGCAGGAGCTGCGCCGCCCGGTCGCGTGCACTTGCCGCGCGCTCCGCGTCGCCCAGCAGCTCGTGCCCGCGCGCGAGCAGCGCGAGCACGCGCGCGCACTCGAAGGGCTGCTGCGTCTGCTGGAAGGCGTGGTGCGCTCGACGCAGCGCAGCGAGCGCCTGCTCCGCGTCGCCGCGTGCCAGGGCGACCATGCCGACGGCATGCAGCGACCAGGCACGAAAGCCGTCCGTGTCATGCAGGTCCGCGGACGCCACCAGTTCCTGCGCGTACAGCTCGGCCGCATCGATCGCTCCACCGGCGAGCGCCACCTCGGTCGCGGCGCGCAACAGCCGTATGCGAGCGATGCCGCCGTGCTCAGCGAGCGCGACGTCGATCATCCGCGCGGCACCGGGCAGGTTCCCCACATCCAGCTCGAGCAGCGCGGCACCCGGCTGCGGGTCGATGCCGGTCTCGCTCGCCTGCCGGTAGGCCCGCCGGGCGCCGTCGACGTCACCGCGCACGCGCCGCATCTCGCCCAACTGGTAGAAGCCCTCACCAGCCACCCACGGCTCACCGTCGGCGAGCGCTCCGCTCTCGCGCTCCACCAGTTGCTCGGCCCCCTGCCAGTCGCCGTGCGCCCATCGCAGCTCCAGCCGGTGCACCCGGCAGACGCCGCTGTAGATGGACTCGCTGCGGAAGCGGCTGCACCAGCGCTCGGTGGCCTCCGTCCACTCCGCCATCCGTCGGAAGTCGGCCAGCTGGTGGCACAGGTGGATGATCGTGCAGTAGATGTCCCCGGCCCACTCCGCCGGGACCGCCTCGGCGATCACCGGCAGCATCGCCTCGTCGAGCAGCGCGAAGCCCTGCTTCGTCTCACCGAGCCGCACCGCTGCCATGCCCGCCACCGCCAGGCTGAGCGCCTCGACTGCTGGCTCCGGGAACCGCCGGGCGAGGTCGCCGATGCGCTCGACGTGCTCGCGCGCAGACTCCGGGCTGCCCTCCAGCGCGCTCGCAGCGGCATCCAGGTAGGCGAGGTAGGCGTGCGCGGGGCCGTCCGGCAGCTGCGCCAGCACGCGTCTGGCGCGCCCCTGCCAGGCCGTGCCGAGCGTGACCTCACCGCGCGTGAACCACAGGAGGCTCAGCCGCAGCGCTGCCATCGCCGCGTGCGTGTGACTGCCCGACTCGCGCAGCTGCCGGTAGGCGTCCTCGGACAGCGGGATGGACTCGGCGAGCCGCCCCGCCATCCACGCCGCCTGCGCCATCGTGCACAGGTCGTCGGCGTCGAGCGGTGCGAGCTCGTGCGCGGCGCGCAGGTGCGCGAGCGCACCCTCCCAGTCACCGGATGCGCCGCAGCGCCTCCCGGCCTCGATCCGCGCCGCCCGGTCGGCCATGCCTCAGGGTACGCCCGGGTGTCGCTGGCCGGTCAGTCGACTTCCTCGCCGCTCGCAGGTAGAGCACGAGCATCACGGCCATGGTCACGAGGTAGAAGCCGTGCAGCAGCCAGATCGGCCCGAACGGCAGGCTCAGCACGTAGACCGTGTGGACAGCGTTGCCCACGTTGCCCAGCAGCAGCGACCAGAGGCTGTAGGAGCTCAGGTCGCGGGTGCGCACCGCCTTCTCCACCATCGGCAGATTGGCAGCGGCGAACAGGCTCGTGGAGACGAGCCCTGCTGCCACGGACGGTTCCATGCGATCACGCTAGGAGCACCCTGCTCGCGCCCGCATCGGCAGGATCACGCATCCTGCGCGCGCCCGCGTCGGCAGGATCACGCATCCTGCGCATCCGTCTGCATCACGGCATGCATGCAGAACGGCCCGGCCTCGCGAGGAGGTCGGGGCCGTTCGCGCAGGCTCGATCAGACCAGCGAGCGCAGCACGTACTGGAGGATGCCGCCGTTGCGGTAGTAGTCGGCCTCTCCCGGCGTGTCGATGCGGACGACCGCGTCGAACTCGATGGTCTGCTTGCCCTCGGGGCTGTGCTCGGTGGGCTCGGCGACCACGCGCACCGTCTTCGGCGTGCGCCCGTCGTTGAGCTCCGTGAGGCCCGAGATCGAGATGGACTCCGTGCCGTCCAGGCCCAGCGATGCCCAGGTCTCGCCCTCGGGGAACTGCAGCGGCACCACGCCCATGCCGATGAGGTTGGAGCGGTGGATGCGCTCGAACGACTCGGTGATCACGGCCCTGACGCCCAGCAGGTTCGTGCCCTTGGCCGCCCAGTCGCGGCTGGATCCCGAGCCGTACTCCTTGCCGCCGAGCACGACGAGCGGGATGCCCTGCTCCTGGTAGTGCACGGAGGCGTCATAGATGGCTGCCTGGGGCGCGTCCGGCTGCGTGAAGTCGCGGGTGAAGCCGCCCTCGACGCCATCGAGCAGCTGGTTCTTCAGTCGGATGTTCGCGAACGTGCCGCGGATCATGACCTCGTGGTTGCCGCGACGCGAGCCGTAGGAGTTGAAGTCGGCCCGCGCGATGCCGTGCTCGCTGAGGTAGCGACCCGCGGGGCTGTCCGCCTTGATCGCGCCCGCAGGCGAGATGTGGTCGGTCGTGACCGAGTCACCGAGGGCTGCCAGGACGCGTGCACCCTGGATGTCGGTGACGGGCGTGAGCTCCATCGTCATGCCCTCGAAGTACGGTGGCTTGCGCACGTAGGTCGAGTCGGCATCCCACTCGAAGACGTCGCCGTCCGGCGTCGGCAGGCTCTGCCAGCGCTCGTCGCCGTCGAACACGGCGGCATACTGCCGCGTGAACATCTCGGTGTCGATCGACGAGTCGATCGTCGACTGCACCTCATCGGCCGTGGGCCAGATGTCGGCGAGGAAGACGTCCTGCCCGTCCTTGCCCTTGCCGAGCGGCTGGCGATCGAAGTCGAAGTCCATCGTGCCGGCGAGCGAGTAGGCGATCACGAGCGGCGGCGACGCGAGGTAGTTCATCTTCACGTCGGGGTTGATGCGTCCCTCGAAGTTGCGGTTGCCGGAGAGCACCGCGGTGACCGCGAGGTCGTGCTCGTTGATGGCCTCCGAGACCTCTTCGATGAGCGGCCCGGAGTTGCCGATGCACGTCGTGCAGCCGTAGCCGACGGTGTAGAAGCCCAGCTCGTCCAGATCCTTCGTGAGACCCGACTTGTCGTAGTAGTCGGTGACGACCTTGGAACCCGGTGCCAGCGTCGTCTTGACCCACGGCTTCGCCTTGAGCCCGAGCTCCACCGCCTTGCGTGCCAGCAGGCCGGCCGCCAGCATGACGGACGGGTTGGAGGTGTTGGTGCACGACGTGATCGCCGCGATCGTGACGGCTCCGTTGTCGAGCGTGTAGCTCTCGCCATCGCCGCTCGTCACCTGCACGGGCTTGGACAGCTCAACCGGGATCCCGGTGCTGATGTGCACGTCGCGCGTGTCGTCGTCCTCGACGCCGGGCGCGTTGCCCGGGTCGGAGGCGGGGAACGAATGCTTCGACTCGAGGTCGACGATGTCGTTCGACGTCGATGCCGACGCGTAGTCCACGATGTCCTTCGCGAACTGCGCCTTGGCGTTCGTCAGCTCGATGCGGTCCTGCGGGCGCTTCGGGCCCGCGATCGAGGGGACGACCGTGCCGAGGTCGAGCTCCAGGTACTCGGAGAAGGCGGGCTCGACCGACGGGTCGTGCCACAGCCCCTGCTCCTTCGCGTAGGCCTCGACGAGCGCGACCTGCTGCTCGTCACGACCGGTGAAGCGCAGGTAGTCGAGCGTCACCTCGTCCACCGGGAAGATCGCGGCGGTGGAGCCGAACTCGGGGCTCATGTTGCCGATGGTGGCGCGGTTCGCCAGCGGCACGGCGCCGACGCCGGTGCCGTAGAACTCGACGAACTTCCCGACCACGCCGTGCTTGCGCAGCATGTCGGTGATCGTGAGCACCACATCCGTCGCCGTCACGCCGGTGGCGATCTCGCCGGTCAGCTTGAAGCCCACGACGCGCGGGATGAGCATCGACACGGGCTGGCCGAGCATCGCAGCCTCTGCCTCGATGCCGCCGACGCCCCAGCCGAGCACGCCGAGACCGTTGACCATCGTCGTGTGCGAGTCGGTGCCCACCACGGTGTCGGGGTAGGCGGTCAGCTCGCCGTCGAACTCTCGGGCGTAGGTGACCTTCGCGAGGTTCTCGATGTTGACCTGGTGCACGATGCCGGTGCCCGGGGGCACGACCTTGAAGTCGTCGAAGGCCGTCTGGCCCCAGCGCAGGAACTGGTAGCGCTCGCCGTTGCGCTGGTACTCGATCTCGACGTTGCGCTCGAAGGCGTCGGGCGTGCCGAAGAGATCGGCGATCACCGAGTGGTCGATGACCAGCTCGGCCGGCGCGAGCGGGTTGATCTTGGTGGGGTCGCCGCCCAGCTCGGCAACGGCCTCGCGCATGGTGGCGAGGTCGACGATGCAGGGAACACCGGTGAAGTCCTGCATGACCACGCGAGCGGGGGTGAACTGGATCTCGACGGTCGGGTCGGCATTGGCGTCCCAGGAGCCGAGCGCCTCGATCTGCTCCTTGGTGATGTTCGCGCCGTCCTCGGTGCGGAGCAGGTTCTCGAGCAGCACCTTCAGGCTGAACGGCAGTCGCTCGTGACCCGGGACCTGATCGATTCGATAGAGCGTGTAGTCGGTGCCACGCACCGACAGCGAGCTCTTGCTGTCAAAGCTGTTCGGGTTCGCCATCCTGACTCCTTCGGGGTCTCACGGGGATGCGCTGACTGCGCCTCGAGTGTATGCCTCGAGCCGACATGGTGCGCCGGATCCGGTCAAATATATCTTGACGTCAAGATATCTTATCGGATCTCGGCGCGTCCCGGGTCGGCTGGCGTGTCGGGCTCCGCCGGTTCCATCACCGTGCGCACCATCAACCAGGTCACCCACAGCGCTGCGAGGTAGAGCGGCACGCCCATGATCAGCTTCGTCGCCGCCAGGATCTCGACGGCACCGGCGAGGCCCTGATCGGCTGCCAGGTAGATCGGCACCTGCACGGCCAGGCGCGCGCCGATCACGATCAGCCACAGGATCGTGGCGCGCCAGGCCACCGCGCGCTTCGCGCGCTCGGTGCGCCACGCGTGCGGCGTTCCCGTCAGTGCTCCTGCGATGACGCCGATGAGCGGTCTGCGCGCGACCATGGTGGCGAGCAGCACCACCACGATGACGCTGTTGACGATGAAGCCCCAGAGGAAGTTGTCCTCACCCTGACCGGTGATGAGCGCGGCCACTGCAGAGATGCCGACGCCGATCAGACCCGCGAAGGCGAGCATCGGCTGCCCGCGCTGCACGATGCGCCACGCGACGAATCCGAGCGAGACGACCAACGGCACCAGCACCGCGATCCAGACGCTCCGCGTCGTCGAGTACAGGATCAGGAAGAGGATGCCTGGCAGCAGCGACTCGACGATCCCTCGCGCGCCGCCCATCGCCGCGAGCAGCGCATGCGCCGAGGGCTTCGCCGTCGGGTCGAGCTGGCCGAGCTTCGAGCCGCGGATCGCCGCGCCCACCTGCTCCGAGAACGAGGCCTCCGGCCCGGCCGGCGACCCATCGTTCGGCGGTGGTGCTTCCCCCACCGTCAGACCGACTTCGGCGCGCGCAGCGGGATCAGCTCCCGCGGCGGCATCGGCTCGACACCGCGACACACGACCGTCGAGCGGAACAGCTCGACCGCCGCCGCAGCCTTGTCCTCGTCCATCGCCGCCTGGCCGCCGATCAGGCCCTGCAGCATCCACCTGGGGCCGTCGACGCCGATGATGCGCACCGCGCGGGGCTCGCCATCGGGGCCCACCTTGAGGCGTGCGCGCAGCTCACGGCCGAGCAGCCCGTCGAGCTCCTCGACGGTGGCGCCCTGACGCTCGAGCTGGGTCCGCAGCACGTCGCGCACGGGCGCCCAGATGCCCTCGCTGCGCGGAGCGGCGAACGGCTGCAGCTGCACGGTCGATCCGTCGTGCTCCAGCGTGACGGCGACGATGCGCTTCGTCTTCTCCTCGACCTCGAGCCGCATCTGCATGCCGGGGCGCGGCACGATGCGCAGGCCGCCCAGGTCGACATACGGGCGCACGGGCGCTTCGGACTCGTCGAGCGGGCCGACCTCTGCGCGATCCTCTGGGGCGCTCTTCTCCACCAGCTCCTCGTCGTCGGCCAGCTGCTGGTCGTCAGTCGTGTCTGTCATCGTGCGATCCCCTCTGGCGCGGCGCGGAGTCCGGTGGAACCGTGCCCGCGCTCACCTCGATCCGATCCCGGCAGGCGCTCCACCTCGATGAAGCGCACCTGCTCGACGCGCTGCACGATGAGCTGCGCGATGCGATCGCCCACCTCGATGCGGTGCGGCTCACTGCCGGTGTTGAGCAGGTTGACCTTGATCTCGCCGCGGTACCCGGCGTCGACCGTGCCCGGTGCGTTCACGATCGTGATGCCGTGCTTCGCGGCAAGCCCGCTGCGCGGGTGCACGAACGCCGCGTAGCCGTTGGGGAGCGCGATCGCGATCCCGGTCGCGACCAGGGCACGCTGGCCCGGCTCGAGCGTCACGGGCTCGGCGGCGTGGATGTCGGCGCCGGCATCGCCAGGGTGCGCGTAGGACGGCACCGGCGATCCGGTCATGAGGACTTCGACCTGCTTCATCGGAGACGAGGCTAGCCGAGCGAGACGTGACCGGCGAACCCGGATCCGCGGAAGCGGGATGATGGGGACATGGAATCCGCCCCCTCGTACCGCGAGCGACTTGTGCCGCCGTGGTGGCTGCTGCTCGTGCTGCTGCTCATCGTTCCCGCTTCGCTGCTGGTGTTCCTGCCCGTCGACATCGGCGTTGGGATCGGCGTCGCCGCCGTGCTCTACAGCGCCATCGCGCTCGCGCTGTGGCTCGGAGCACCGATCGTCGAGCTGCGCGACGGCACGCTGCGCGCCGGTCGAGCGCGCATCGGTGTCGACGATCTCGGCGCCGCGGAGCCGCTCGAGGGCGCTGAGGCGAAGTCGGCGATGCGCGCGGCGTGGAACCCGGCCGATCACCACGTGATCTCGCCGTGGACGACATCGCTCGTGCGCGTGCCGGTCACCGACCCTGCTGACGCGACGCCGGCGTGGATCGTGAGCTCGCGCCGACCGCGCGCGCTGGCCGCTGCGATCGCCGCCGCCCAAGCGCACTCATGAGGCTCGAGCAGGTCCGCATCCTCCGCGGGCCTGCTCGAGGCCGACCACCGCGCTGCGGCAGCGATCGGTCAGGAGGCGCACTCCTGGCACATCGGGCCGAGCTTCGTCTCGTGGTCGAACTGCAGTCGATCCTTGACCAGGAAGCAGCTCACGCACGTGAACTCGTGCTCCTGGGGCGGCAGCACGACGACGTCGAGCTCGACGTCGGCGAGATCTGCGGCGGACAGGTCGAAGCTGCCGGGGTTGTCGGCGTCGTCGTCGGTCGCGACGCTCTTCGCCGGGACGCGTTCCTTCAGCGCGTCGAGCGACTCATTCTCGTCGTCGGTCTTGCGCGGTGCGTCGTAATCGGTGGCCATCGGGGCTTCCTTGCTGGGAGTCAGTGAGCGTCGTCGGCGCACATTCTGCACGAAACCGTGATCCGAGGCAAATCAGATAACGGGATGCATGGTTTGCCGACGACCGTGCTCGCACCGGGACCGGTGCTCCGTACGGAACGCACGGCGCGCCCGCCCCATTCCCGGTGCCTGCCCTCGCCCCATGCGATGCTGACAGCGCCCGACATCACCCGCCAGGAAGGACCGGCGAATCATGCAGCAGCTGAGCGTCATCGGCGTCGAGGACGACGTGCTCATCCTCGAGTCTGACTCCGGCGAGCGCTTCCGCGTGCCCGTCGCTGCCCTGCCAGAGCATCGCAAGCCGGCAGCCGCGATCCCGCCTCGGGAGCGCAAGGCTCGCCCCCGTGACATCCAGGCGCTCATCCGCGGCGGCATGACCGCAGAGGAGGTCGCGTCGTCGACCGGCGAGGAGCTCGCCTACATCGAGCGCTTCGAGGGTCCCGTGGTCGCTGAGCGCAACCACGTGCTCGATTCGGCGCTCTCGATCCCGGTCGCGTCCGGCGACATCGACCCGCTCGCGGGAGAGACCACCTTCGGAGCCGCGATCGAGGAGCGCCTCGACGACCTGCGCGCCTCGGACCGCTCCTGGGCCGCCTGGAAGGACGGCGAGGGCGGCGTGTGGACGGTGCGCCTGCGCTTCACGACCGAGGCGATCCAGCACGAGGCGACCTGGGGCTACGAGCCGAAGAAGGCGACGCTGACGCCGCGCGGCAAGGAGGCGACCTCGCTCAGCCAGACGGGCGATGCGTCCAGCGTCCTGGTGCCCAGGCTCCGGGCGATCGATCGCCAGCAGCGGCCCGCGGGGCCGGATGCCGCCGCGACGGCGCCGTCCTCGAGCGACGGCGGCGCGCCGCCGATCGCGCAGCGCGCCTCCACGCACGATGCGGCTCGCACCGAGCCTGCCCGTTCGGAGCCGGGTCGTGCCGACACCGGTCGGACCGATGGCAGCGATACCGGCAGGTTCGACTCGGACGCGTTCCGCATCCAGCGCGGCGCGACCCGTGCTGCGCCGGAGCCGGTCGAGCCGGGTGTCGGCCTGGAGGACGCCATCGACTCCCCCGCCACCGACTCGCCGCTCGGCGCGCGGCCGAAGGAGCCGACGAAGGCGGACAACCCGTGGCTGCGACTGCGCGGCGGCGAGGTCGGCAGCCAGCCCGAGAACGTGCAGGCCGCTGCGATCAACCGTCCGGCCGCATCCTCGCAGCCGAACCACACGGCCGAGCTGCTCGACGCGCTGCGGCGGCGTCGCAGCGAGCGGGAGGCTGCCCTGCACACCGCGGAATCCGCGCCGAGCCTGTTCGAGCCGGAAGAGGTCGAGCCGGCAGCGGAGCCCGAGGTCGAGCAGCAGCGCAGCCAGCGTGCGACCGGCACCGGCCCCGTCGGCAACCGCAAGCGCGGCTCCCGCGCTGCGATGCCCAGCTGGGACGAGATCGTCTTCGGCTCCCGCAGCGACGACTGACCTCGCAGCGCGGTTCGGCGCGTCGCGTTGCTGCGCGAGCGAACTGAACCGATCGTCATGTACGTTCTTCCTCGGCACGGTCCCGTGCACCTACGAGGAGGTAGGCATGTCACACCCTGTTCATGACGCGTCAAGAGACAACACCCGCAGTGGGCTCGGCAAGGTCGTCACCGCCTCGATGGCCGGGACGGTCGTCGAGTGGTACGAGTTCTTCTTGTACGCCACCGCGGCCACGATCGTCTTCAACGTGCTGTTCTTCCCGCCCAGCGATGACCCGTACGCGCCGATCATCGCCGCGTTCCTCACCTACGCGGTCGGCTTCGTCGCACGCCCGCTCGGCGGCATCGTGTTCGGCCACTTCGGCGACAAGTACGGTCGCAAGAAGCTGCTGCAGCTGGCGATCATCCTGGTCGGCGTCTCGACCTTCCTGATGGGCTGCCTGCCCACCTTCGAGCAGATCGGCTACTGGGCACCGGCGCTGCTGGTCATCCTGCGCTTCTTCCAGGGCTTCGCGGTCGGCGGCGAGTGGGGCGGCGGCGTGCTGCTGGTGGCTGAGCACGCGCCCAACAAGGAGCGCGGCTTCTGGTCGTCCTTCCCCCAGGCAGCGGTGCCGATCGGCAACCTGCTGGCGACGGTCGTGCTGCTCGTGCTGCAGTGGACGCTCTCCGACGAGGACTTCCTGGGCTGGGGCTGGCGCATCGCCTTCTGGCTGTCGGTCGTGATCGTCGCGATCGGCTACTACATCCGCACCCGCATCGAGGATGCGCCGATCTTCCAGCAGGTCAAGGATGAGGTCGCGAACTCGCAGGCGCAGGGCTACGGCGTGCTCGAGGTGCTGAAGCGCTACCCGAAGGGCGTGCTGACGGCCATGGGTCTGCGCTTCGCGGAGAACATCCTGTACTACCTCGTGGTGGTCTTCTCGATCACGTATCTGGGCGTCGCGATGAACTACGACGTGACGCGCGTGCTCAGCCTGATGGCGATCGCGCATGTTGCGCACATGATCTTCGTGCCGCTGGTCGGGCGGTTCGTCGACACCGTCGGTCGTCGTCCCGTCTACATGGCCGGTGCGATCGCGGGTGCCTCGTGGGGCTTCATCGCCTTCCCGATGTTCCAGACCGGCGACAACGTGATCATCCTGCTCGGCATCATCCTCGGCCTGTTCTTCCACGCCCTGATGTACGCGGGGCAGCCGGCGATCATGGCGGAGATCTTCCCGACCCGCATGCGGTACTCGGGGGTCTCGCTGGGCTACCAGGTCACGTCGATCGTCGCGGGCTCGCTCGCTCCGATCATCGCCACTGCGCTGCTGCGCGAGTACGAGAGCCACATCCCCGTGGCGCTCTACCTGCTCGGCGCCTGCATCGTCACGCTCATCGCGGTGTTCGCGCTGAAGGAGACGAAGGGCATCTCGCTGCATGACGTCGACGATGAGGATCGTCGCCGGGTGCAGGAGGAGCAGACCAGGGCCTGATCGACGGCACAGCACGGCATTCGCAGCGGGCGGCGAGGGTGCACCTCGCCGCCCGCTGCGTCGTTCGCAGATACCCTGAGCAACACAACTTCGAAAGGAATCGACGATGACGTCAATCGCCTGGATCGGCCTCGGCAACATGGGCAGCCGCATGTCCGCGCACCTCGTCTCTGCAGGGCACGACGTGAGGGGCTACGACGTCGTGGATGCCCTCCGCGACGGTGCCGCATCACACGGCATCACGCCCGTCGCCTCGGTCGGCGAGGCGGTCGACGGCGCGGATGTCGTCATCCTCAGCCTGCCGAAGGGCGAGCACGTGCGCGCGGTGCTCGCGGGCGAAGACGGAGTCTTCGCGCACGCCGCGGCGAACACGCTCATCCTCGACACCTCGACGGTCGATCTCGAGACCTCTGCCTGGTGCCACAGCGAGGCGAGCGCGCGCGGGTTCCGCTTCGTGGACTCCCCCGTCTCCGGCGGCATCCAGGGCGCAGAGGCCGCGACCCTCGCGTTCATGCTCGGCGGCGCCGAGGCGGATGTCGCGGCTGCGAAGGAGATCGTCGCACCCATGGCCGGCAACGTGCTCGCGGTCGGTGAGCCGACCCACGGCATCGCGGCGAAGCTCGTCAACAACATGATGCTCGGCGTCTCGATCCTCGCGATGTCGGAGGGAGCGCAGCTGGCGAAGGAGCTCGGCCTCGATGCGCAGTCGTTCTTCGACGTGGCGCGCGTCTCCTCCGGGGACTCCTGGGCGCTGCGCACCTGGTACCCGGTACCCGGTGTTGTGCCCGGTGCGGCTGCGAACCACAACTTCGACGCGTCGTTCTCGGCGATGCTCTGCCATAAGGACGTCACGCTCGCCGTCGACGGCGCAGAGGCGGCGGGCGTCCACGTGCCAGCCGCGACGCTCATCCGCGACCAGTTGCAGCGGCTGCTCGACGACGGATTCGGCGGCAAGGACTGCACGCTCGTGATCCGCGAGACGAGCCGCGACGGCTCGGTCGACGGCTGGGACGGGCGCTGATGCGGATCCGCGGCGCCGTGCTGCGGGCGATCGGCGCCGAGCACCCCTTCGCCCAGTCGCAACCGCTCGAGCTGGTCGAACTGGAGCTCGACGAGCCGGGTCCCGGTGAGTTGCTCGTGCGCATCGAGGCCGCAGGCCTGTGCCACAGCGACCTCTCGGTCGTCGACGGCGCCCGCCCACGGCCCGTGCCCATGCTGCTCGGACACGAGGCGGCGGGCATCGTGGAGGCGATCGGCGAGGGTGTCGATGACATCGCCGTCGGCACCCGCATCGTGACGACCTTCCTGCCGCGCTGCGGCGAATGTTCCGCGTGCGCGACCGACGGCAGGCTTCCCTGCGAGCGCGGCTCCGCATCGAACGCCGCCGGCGAGCTGCTCGGCGGCGGGAGACGGCTGCACGAGGGCGACGTCGACGTGCACCACCACCTGGGCGTCTCCGCGTTCGCGACCCACGCTGTGCTCGACCGGCGCTCCGTCGTGCCGGTGGGCGACGACGTGCCGCCGCAGGTCGCGGCGGTGCTCGGCTGCGCGATGCTCACCGGCGGCGGCGCGGTCATCAACGCAGGCAAGCCCGTCGAGGGCGATGACATCGTGATCGTCGGCCTCGGCGGGGTCGGCATGGCGGCGCTCCTCGCTGCCGCATCCCTCGGCCTTGGCCGGGTGATCGGCGTGGACGCCGTGCCGGCGAAGCTCGAGACCGCGAAGGAGCTGGGGGCGCACCTGGCGCTCTCGCCCGACGAGGCGCTGGCGCAGGGACTCCGGGCTGCGGTGGTCGTCGAGGCAGCCGGTCACCCGAAGGCGTTCGAGACCGCGTTCGCGCTCACGGCACCGGGCGGCACGACCGTCACGGTGGGCCTGCCCCACCCCGACGCTCGCTCCTCGCTGTCGCCGCTGACGTTCACCGCAGAGGCGCGCACGGTGATCGGCTCCTACCTGGGCTCTGCGGTGCCCGCGCGCGACATCCCGCGCTACGAGCAGCTCTGGCGCGAGGGGAAGCTGCCGGTGGAGGCGCTCGTGACGAGCGAGATCGAGCTCGAGGGACTCAACGAGGCGCTCGACACGCTCGCCGACGGCAAGGCGATCCGTCAGGTCGTGCGCTTCAGCTGACGCCGACGCCGGTCAGGCGCTCGCAGGCGGAGCCGCGCGCAGCGCGGCGGCCGCCGCCTCGAGTGCGAGCGTGGCCGCGGTGCGGCCGATCTGCGGCGTGCATCGGCCCGCACCTGCGACGAGCAGCGTCCTTGCGTCCTTCGATCGGGCACCTCGCCCGGCGTCCTCGGAACGGATCGGGCGACACAGGCCGACGGCGGGACGATCCAGCGAGCAACGCCCTTCATCGTTCGTCGAACACCGTGAAGTCGCATTCCGAGCGCCACGGATGCTCGGCGAAGCCAGCGAGCTCGTGCGGGGGCAGCGCGACCAGGAGCACCGACGGCACGACGCCCGCGGAGCCGCAGACGGAGACGACCGGCCAATCTGCGAACTCTTCGCCCGGCATGCCGTCGACCGAGACGTGCACATCGTGCGTGCCTGAGCTCGATCGGACGTCGATCATGCCGATCGTGCCCTCCGGTGCGAGCGACACGGCCTCGCCGACCGTGAGCGACCCCAGGTCTTCGGGGTCATATGCATCCATCACGGCGTCGATCTGATCCTGATGGAGCGGAGCGGGACCGCTGGCACAGCTCGTCACCAGCACTGCCGCCGCGATTCCCAGCAGTGCGAGCGCGGCCTCGCGTCGTCTCATCGCAGCCATCGGCGCCTCCTTTGGTGCATGCAGCGTTCCAGCAGACGCTAGGCCACGATCACGCGAATGCGCCGAAGCGGCGCACCATCGCTGCCAGCGCAGCGTGCGATCGTGCGTGCGGCACCGGTGCACCGATGCTCACGGAGCGCAACCGTCAAGCGACATGTTCACCATCTCGTCGAGCTGCTCCGGCGGTACGAACAGGTACTGCTGGGCATCATCGATCACGCACACGGTCAAGACCTGCCACTCCGCGCGAGCAGGGTCTGCGGGTTCGATCACCTCCTGCGTGATCGAACCGTCCGCTCCGGTCCAGGCTCCGTAGGTCTCGATGATGCCGGCTTCGACGAGCGGCACGGCATCGCTGAGGGTCGTGATCTCGACGTCTGCGAGGCGCGCCCGGTCGGCATCCGACGGCCCCGAGCATCCTGTGAGCACGCCGACTGAGCCAGCGAGCGCGATCAGCAGCAGCGTCTTGGCAGCGCGACCTTCCATGGGTGCCTCCCGGTGGGATCGACGTCCCTGTGCGGCACCCTACCTTGCTGCCGCAGTCAGCGGCGTCAAGCGCGAACAGCGCTGTTGCTGCGGAAGTGACGCCTCACGTCAGCGGCGGCGTGACGACCCGCGCCCGCGCTTCCGGTCACGGCGCTCGCCGACCTTCCGGACGACGAACCCGATCAGGGCGGTGGCGACGGTCGTGATGAGCCATCTGCGCATGGAGTGCTCCTCTGCTCGGTTGCTGGCCGGGCCGCGTGCCCAGGGCGATGCGCTCATCCTGGACCACCCACCTGGACGCCGGATGCCCGCGCGGCTCTCGCGGAATGCGCGGCAGGGGCCCGTTCTTCGCCACGGCGCCCCGCGGCTGCTACGTCGCGAACGCGCCGAAGCGGCGCAGCGGCACGCGGAGCTCGTCGGGCGTGAGCGAGCCGTGCTGACCGATCATCCCCCGACCCGGATCGACCTCGTCCAGGTAGATCGCACGGCGTCCGCGGGCCGCGACGAAGACGTCACCGAGCCGCGGAGCGACGTCGGCGTGCACCTCGCCCAACCAGCCGCTCGCGATGACCTCCTGCCGCGTGGCGACCCACGCGGCGTCGCCGAGCCACGCGCGCCAGCCGTCGGCGAGCGCATCCGCTGTCGCACTCTCGGTCGCGTGCAGCTGCAGACAGCGCGGCTCCCCCGCGACGTGCGCGACCGAATCGAGCAGCTCCGCTGGCACGATCAGGTGCCCGGATGCCGCGACGTCGACCATGCCGTGGTCGGCGGTGGCGATGAGACCGACATCGCGCGGCAGCGCGGCCGCCAGTGCGGCGACGTGGCCGTCGAGCTGCTCGAGCGCATCCACCCACGCGGTGCTCTGCCATCCCCGATCGTGCCCGACGCGGTCGAGCTCCGGCACGTAGAGGTAGACGAGCGCGCGCTCGCGCGCGGCCTGCTCGGCGAGGGCGAATCGGTCGGCCATCGACCGCCCGCCGCGGAACTCCGCGCCGCGCAGCACCGCCTGCGTGAAGCCGCTCGTCGCGTGCTTGGGCTCGCCGATCACGATCGACGTCTCCTGCTCGAGGATCGTGGGCACCCGCTGCCAGGTGGCCGGATCCATGGCCCCGCCCCAGTCGCGCAGTTGATTGCGCACGCCTGCACCCGGCACGAGCGCGTCGTAGCCGACCATCCCGTGCTCCCCCGCGAGCGCGCCCGTGGTCAGGCTCGCCAGCGCCACTGCAGTGGTCGACGGGAAGCCCGCGTCGAGCGAGCCGCCGGGTGCGGCGGCGAGCGTGCGCGCATGCCCCGCGCGCTGGCCGAGCTGGGCTGCGCCGAGCCCATCGACGAGCAGCACCACCGCCCCGCGCACTCGCGGCAGGCTGAGCACGTTGCGCTCGCCCCGCATGGCCAGCGACGCACTGCGGAGAACGTCGGCCAGGCTCCGAGATCCGGGCGCCCTGGTCGGTAGCATTCCCTCAGCCTATGACTGCCACACCCGCCTCCGACTCCACCGAGCGCATCGACGACATCGACGTCGCTGCAGAGATGCAGGACTCGTTCCTCGAGTACGCCTACTCGGTGATCTACGCCCGCGCCCTGCCCGACGCCCGCGACGGGCTCAAGCCCGTGCAGCGCCGCATCCTCTTCCAGATGGCAGAGATGGGGCTGCGGCCCGAGAAGAGCCACGTCAAGAGTGCGCGCGTGGTCGGCGACGTGATGGGCAAGCTGCACCCGCACGGTGACACCGCCATCTATGACGCGCTCGTGCGCCTGGCGCAGGGCTTCAGCCTGCGGCTGCCGCTCATCGACGGCCACGGCAACTTCGGCTCGCTCGACGACGGCCCCGCCGCCGCCCGCTACACCGAGGCACGGCTCGACGCCGCCGGTCTATCGCTCACGGAGGGGCTCGACGAGGATGTCGTCGACTTCGTGCCGAACTACGACAACTCGTACCAGCAGCCCGACGTGCTGCCTGCCTCCTATCCGAACCTGCTCGTCAACGGTGCCAGCGGCATCGCGGTCGGCATGGCCACCAACATGGCGCCGCACAACCTGGTCGAGGTCGTGCAGGCGGCCAAGCACCTGCTGGCGAACCCGGGCGCATCGACCGCCGATCTCATGCGGCACGTGCCGGGGCCGGATCTGCCCGGCGGTGGCGTGATCGTCGGCCTCGACGGCATCCGGGATGCGTACGAATCCGGGCGCGGATCGTTCAAGACCCGCGCTCGCACATCCATTGAGCGCCGCGGGCGCAAGACCCAGATCATCGTCACCGAGCTGCCCTACCAGGTGGGCCCGGAGCGGCTGATGGAGAAGATCAAGGACGGCGTGCTGTCGAAGAAGCTGCAGGGCCTCTCCGACGTGCAGGACCTCACCGACCGCACCCACGGGCTGCGGCTGGAGATCGGCATCAAGACGGGCTTCGACCCGGATGCGGTGCTGCAGCAGCTCTACCGCGTCACGCCGCTCGAGGACGGCTTCTCGATCAACAACGTGGCGCTCGTCGAGGGCAAGCCGCAGACCATGGGGCTGAAGGATCTGCTGCGCGTCTACCTCGACCACCGCGTCTCGGTCGTGCGTCGCCGCAGCGAGTTCCGCCTCGCAAAGAAGCGCAACCGGCTGCACCTCGTGGAGGGGCTGCTGATCGCGATCCTCGACATCGACGAGGTCATCCAGGTCATCCGCTCGTCCGACGACGGTGAGCAGGCTCGTGGGCGCCTGCAGGGCATCTTCGACCTCTCCGAGGCACAGGCCGAATACATCCTGGAGCTGCGGCTGCGTCGCCTCACGAAGTTCAGCCGCATCGAGCTGGAGGCCGAGCGCGACGAGCTGAAGGCGCAGATCGCCGAGCTCGAGCGCATCCTCGGCAGCGAGGCGGCGCTGCACGCCGTCGTCACTGACGAGCTCGACGAGGTCGCCGAGCGCTTCGGCACCCCGCGCCGCACACTGCTGACCGAGGGCAACGGCCAGGCCACCACCGGCAGGGCGTCCGCGGCCAAGGCTGCGGCCAATCTCGAGATCGCCGATGCACCCACGCGCGTGCTGCTCTCCGCCACGGGCCGGGTGGTGCGCGTCGACGGCGACGAGCCGATCACGCCGCCCGCGAGGCGCAGCCGCCACGACGCCATCCGCTCGACGGTCGAGACCACGACGCGCGGCACCTTCGGCCTTGTGACCTCCTCAGGCGCCGTGCTGCGACTCACGCCCGTCGACCTGCCGTCGGTGCCGCCGGCGTCGATCGGGCTGACCGCGGGCATCAAGGTGCGCGAGCTCGGCGCGTTCGAGCGCGGCGAGGAGCCGGTCGGCCTGATCGACCTCGAGAGCGATGTGCCCTGGCTCATCGCCACCGCGAGGGGCACCGTCAAGCGCGTCACGCCCAGTGAACTGCGGGACCGCGACCGCGAGGCGGTCATCTCGCTCAAGCCGGGCGATCACGTCGTGGGCATCGCCGCCGCGCCCGACGAGGCGTGGATCGTGCTGGTCACGAGCGATGCGCAGCTGCTGCGGTTCCCCGCCGAGCTGGTCAACCCCCAGGGGCCGGGCGCCGCAGGCATGAAGGGCATCGGCCTGAAGTCGGATGCCACGGTGCGGTTCGCGGGCGCTGTGGACGAGGGCGCGGAGGTCGTCACCGTCACCGAGGCAGCCGAGACGCTCGCGGGGCTGGACGAGCCGCGCGTGAAGGTGTCCGCGATCACGGAGTTCCCCGCGAAGGGTCGCGGCACCGGCGGCGTGCTGGCGCACCGGCTGCTGAAGGGCGAGGTCGGGCTCTCGCTCGCATGGGCCGGACCCGCCCCGCTCGCGGTCGGCAGCGACGGATCGCAGCGCGCGCTGCCTCCCGGCGGCGCGGCACGCGCCGGCTCAGGCGTCGCGATCGACGGCACGATCGGCGCCATCGGCGCGACGCTCGGCAGCTGACCGCGACCCGCCGCGGCGAGGCTGCGAAGCTCGGCAGCTGACCGCGACCCGCCGCGGTGAGGCCCGCTCCGCTCCCCGGCCCCGCTCGCCGCACCCGCCGGCGCCGACGAGGTGCCGACCGGTGCTTCTGCGCCCGAGCAGGGCTGGCGCGCGAGCCCGAGTCGCGCGCAAACGCACCAGTCGACGCCCACAGTTCGCACCCGTCCGGCACACACCCGCAATGGCGGCGCTCTCGCCGGCGGCGGTCGCAGCGGCGGCGGTCGCAGCGGTGGCGGTCGCCGGGGTGGTGCTCGCTGGCTGGGCTGGTGGCGCAGGCCGGCGCTCGCTCGCGCCGACCGCGGTGCCGACCGGTGCTCCTGCGCCCGAGCAGGGCTGGCGCGCGAGCCCGAGTCGCGCGCAACCGCACCAGTCGACGCCCACAGTTCGCACCCGTCCGGCACACACCCGCAATGGCGGTGCTCTCGCCGGCGGCGGTCGCAGCGATGCCGGTCGCCGGGGTGGTGCTCGCTGGCTGGGCTGGTGGCGCAGGCCGGCGCTCGCTCGCGCCGACCGCGGTGCCGACCGGTGTTTCTGCGCCCGAGCAGGGCTGGCGCGCGAGACCGAGTCGCGCGCAACCGCACCAGTCGGCGGCGGCGCAGGTGGCGGCGCGGGCGCGCGCCGCGCTCAGGCGTCGATGCGGTCGCGGTCCACCTGGCTCGTGACGATGAGCTCGCGGCGCGGCGCGACCTCATTGCCCATCAGCAGTTCGAAGATCTCGCTAGCCCGCTCCGCATCGCTGATCTGCACGCGGCGCAGCGTGCGGCGCGACCGATCCATGGTCGTCTCCGCCAGCTGATCCGCATCCATCTCACCCAGGCCCTTGTAGCGCTGCGGCGGCTCCTGCCAGCTCTTGCCCGCCTTCTTCAGACGAGCGAGCGTGCGGTGCAGCTCGGCGTCGGAGTAGGTGTAGATGGCCTCGTCGGGCTTGCCGCGGTGCTTGACGAGCACGCGGTGTAGCGGCGGGACAGCGGCGTACACGCGGCCGTCCTCGATCAGCGGGCGCATGTAGCGGTGGATGAGCGTGAGCAGCAGCGTGCGGATGTGCGCGCCGTCGACATCCGCGTCCGAGAGCATGATGATCTTGCCGTAGCGCGCCTGGCTGAGGTCGAACGAGCGACCCGAGCCGGCGCCGATCGACTGGATGATCGCGGCGCACTCGGCATTGCCGAGCATGTCGCCCACCGAGGCCTTCTGCACGTTCAGGATCTTGCCGCGGATGGGCAGGATCGCCTGGAACTCGCTGTTGCGCGCGGGCTTCGCGGTGCCCAGCGCGCTGTCGCCCTCGACGATGAAGAGCTCGGTCTGCTCGACATCGTTCGACCGGCAGTCCACCAGCTTCACGGGCAGTGACGACGACTCCAGCGCGCTCTTGCGGCGGGCGGTCTCCTTGAGCGACCGCGCCGAGATGCGCGACTTCATCTCGCTCACGACCTTCTCGAGCAGCTGGGCGGCCTGCGCCTTCTCATCGCGCTTGCTGGAGGTGAGGACGGCGCCGAGCTCGCGCTGCACGACCTGGGCGACGATCTGGCGCACGGCCGGGGTGCCGAGGACCTCCTTGGTCTGGCCCTCGAACTGCGGCTCCGGCAACCGCACGGTGACGACGGCCGACAGCCCGGCGAGCGCGTCATCCTTCTCGACCTTGTCGCTGCCGACCTTCAGCTTGCGCGCGTTGGCAGCGACCTGGTCGCGGATGAGCTTCAGCAGCGACTGCTCGAAGCCCGCCAGGTGCGAGCCGCCCTTCGGCGTCGCGATGATGTTGACGAAGGTCTGCACGACCGTGTCGTAGCCCGTTCCCCAGCGCAGCGCGATATCGACCTCGCAGGTTCGGTCGACCTCTCGCGTCTCCATGTGGCCGGTCGCCTCATCGAGCACCGGGATGGTCTCCTGGAAGTCGCCGGAGCCGGTGAGCCGCCAGGTGGCGGTGAGCGCCGGGTCGGGCGCGAGGTACTCGACGAACTCGCTGATGCCGCCGTCGTAGCGGAAGTCGTGCACGATGGGCTCGTCGCCGCGCTCGTCACTGATGCGGATGCCGAGGCCCGGCACGAGGAACGCCGTCTGGCGCGCGCGTCGGGCGAGCTCGTCGGCGAGGAAGTCCGCACCCTTGGTGAACACCTGCGGGTCCGCCCAGTAGCGCACGCGTGTGCCGGTGACGTTCTTCGCGACCTTGCCGACCTTGCGCAGCTTCGACGCATCCGTGAACGGCAGGAAGGTGGCACTGGGCGATGGCTCGCCCTCGTCGAGGAACTCGCCCGGCTCGCCGCGGTGGAAGGACATCGCCCAGGTCGCGCCATCGCGGTCGACCTCGACGTCGAGGCGTTCGGAGAGTGCGTTGACGACGGAAGCGCCGACGCCGTGGAGACCACCGGAGGACTGGTAGGCACCGCCGCCGAACTTCCCGCCGGCGTGGAGCTTGGTGAAGATCACCTCGACGCCCGTGAGGCCGGTGCGAGGCTCGACGTCGATCGGCAGGCCGCGGGCACGGTCGCGCACCTCCACCGAGCCGTCCGCGTGCAGGACGACCGTGATCTCATCGCCATGACCGCCGAGCGCCTCGTCGACCGAGTTGTCGATGATCTCCCACAGGCAGTGCATGAGCCCGCGCGAGTCGGTCGAGCCGATGTACATGCCGGGGCGCTTGCGCACCGCCTCGAGCCCTTCGAGCACGGTGAGGTGCCGTGCCGAGTAGTCGGATGCCGCGCGTGCCAACCGTTCCCCATCTCCTGCGTCGAATGCGTCCGTCTGTGCAGTCAAGCGCCGGTCGCGCCCGCCAGCCTATGGCCGCAGCGGCCCGGGACGGCGCAAGGCGGGCGGCTCGTCCTCCGGTTGCGCCACGGGCGAACCACCACCGGATTGCCGACGTTCTCATGGGGAGGCATGCGACGATAGACGCAAGCTACGCAGTGAGGAGGGCACCGTGAACGACATCCAGACCACGACGCTCGAGGTGGACGAGGCGAACGCGCCGCTGGGCGGCCTCGACCGCTGCGACAGCTGCGGCGCGCAGGCATACATCCGCGCGACCATGGAGAGCGGCACGCTGCTCTTCTGCGCGCACCACGCGGCCAAGCACCGCGAGGCCCTGCAGCCGCTGGCGGTCGTCTGGCACGACGAGTCCGAGAAGCTCAACGAGCGCTGACCTCACGACACAAGCAACGGCCCGTCCCTCGAGGGACGGGCCGTTGCTTGTTGCAGCGAGACGACGCGTGAGTCGCAGCCGCGACCGCGACTCACGCGATGCCGATCACTCCAGGTAGTCGCGAAGCTGCTGCGAGCGCGACGGGTGCCGCAGCTTCGCCATCGTCTTCGACTCGATCTGACGGATGCGCTCGCGCGTCACACCGAAGGTGTCGCCGATCTGGTCGAGCGTCTTCGGCATGCCGTCGCCCAGGCCGAAGCGCATCCGGATCACGCCCGCCTCGCGCTCGGAGAGCGAGTCGAGCAGCGACTCGAGCTGGCGCTGCAGCATCGTGAAGCCGACCGCGTCCGCAGGCACCACGGCCTCGGTGTCCTCGATCAGGTCGCCGAACTCGCTGTCGCCATCCTCGCCCAGCGGCGTGTGCAGCGAGATGGGCTCGCGGCCGTACTTCTGCACCTCGATGACCTTCTCGGGGGTCATGTCGAGCTCACGAGCGAGCTCCTCGGGGCTCGGCTCGCGGCCCAGGTCCTGCAGCATCTGGCGCTGCACGCGGGCGAGCTTGTTGATGACCTCGACCATGTGCACCGGGATGCGGATCGTGCGGGCCTGGTCGGCCATGGCACGCGTGATCGCCTGACGGATCCACCAGGTCGCGTAGGTCGAGAACTTGAAGCCCTTGGTGTAGTCGAACTTCTCGACCGCACGGATGAGGCCGAGGTTGCCCTCCTGGATGAGATCCAGGAACTGCATGCCGCGACCGGTGTAGCGCTTCGCGAGCGAGACGACCAGGCGCAGGTTGGCACCCAGCAGGTGGCTCTTCGCGCGCTGCCCGTCGCGCGCGATGCGGGTGAGGTCGCGCTTGAGCTGCCAGTCCATGCCGTCGCCCTCGAGCGAGAGCTTCTCCTCGGCGAACAGACCGGCCTCGATGCGCATCGCGAGGTCGACCTCCTGCTCGGCGTTGAGCAGCGCGACCTTGCCGATCTGCTTCAGGTAGTCCTTGACCGGGTCGGCGGTCGCGCCGGTGATCTGCGTCGGCGCGGGCTCGTCGTCATCGCCCGAGAGTCGCAGGGCACCCGTGGGCAGCTTCTCGACGTGGACCTTCTCCTCGTCCTCGTCGACCTCCGCCTCCTCCGGCGCCGCCAGTGCCTCGTCGACCGGGTCGGCAGCCTTCTTGCGGGTGGCGGTGCGCTTCACCGGAGCCTTCTTGGCTGCGGGGGCATCGTCGGCCGCGGCCGCTCCTGCGGCCTTCGAGGCAGTCGTCTTCGACTTGGCGGCGGTGGTCTTGGCGGCCGTCGCCTTCGCAGCCGTGGTCTTCGCAGCCGTGGTCTTCGCAGCCGTGGTCTTCGCGGCGGCCGTCTTCGCGGCGGTCGTCTTCGCGGCGGCCGTCTTCGCGGCGGCCGTCTTCGCGGCGGTGGTCTTCGCGGCCGTCGTCTTGGCCGCGGCTGCCTTGGCCGCCGGCGCCTTCGCGGGCGCGTCGGTGGTCTTGCTAGCCGTCGTCTTGGCCGGCGCAGCCTTCGCTGCGGTCGCCTTGGCCGGCGCGGCCTTTGCTGCGGTCGCCGTCGCCGGCGCCTTCTTCGCAGGGGTCTTCACGGTGCTCGTCGCTGACGACTTCGCGGCCGCAGTCTGCTTCGCAGGTGCCTTGGCGGCGGCCTGCTCCGTGTCGGTCGCAGCCTTGGCGGTGCTGCGGCGTGACGTCGTGGTCGTGTCCTTGGCTGGCATGCGGCCTCCGGTCTGTCTCGGGCGCCCAGACCCAGTGCATCGGACTGAGGGCATTCGAATGACCCAAGTCAAGTCCTGCGTCTGGCCGGTCTCGACTGGGTCGGTCTTGACAGTATAGCGCCGGATGTGGCATAAGCATTCCCACCGACCTCGAAGCCCCGGATCAGTTGCCGCGACGGCGCATCCTGTTCGCGACTGCCTGCCAGAGCGGTCCGACCTCGATGCCCTCCTCCCGCAGGCGCGAGCGTGTGATGCGCCGCATCCGAACGACCATGAGGAAGCCGAGCAGCAGCACGGCAAGCTGGAAGGTGAACGCGATTCGGAAGCCCTCCCAGTCGTAGAGGTCGACCGTCGCGCCAGCCTGGATCCGCACCGTGTGCACCAGGTCGAGGACGATGCCGACCACGGGGATGATCGCGAATGCGGCGGTGAAGCCGCCGATGTTCACGATGCCGTTGGCGGAGCCGAGCAGCCGCAGCGGGTTGAAGGTGCGCGCGAAGTCGAAGCCGACGGTGGAGCCGGGACCCGCGATGCCGAGCACGACGAGGAGCACGACCACGAGCCAGGTCGGCGGGTGACCGGGCCACAGGAGCACGGTCGCCCAGGTGCCCCCGAGCAGCACGACCAGGAACAGCACGAGCGTGGAGCGGCGCAACGGGAAGCGCGCTGTCGTGATGCCGAGGATCGGGCCGACGATCATGCCGGTGAATACCACGATCGACATGAAGCCGGCCGCCTCCCCCGGCGCGTACCCCAGGGCGTCGACCAGCATCGGGAAGCCCCACATCAGCAGGAAGACGTTCGTGGTCGACAGCAGCGAGAAGTGCGTCCAGAACCCCAAGCGGGTCCCGGGCTGGCGGAACGCGGTCTTCAGCCGAGGCCACCACCCCTCCGGGAGGTCGATCGAACCCGTCGGCGGCGTCCCGCCGGGCGGCGCGTCGAACACCACCAGCAGCACGACCACGAGCGCCACGGCACCCAGCACGGCGAGGGAGCCGAACGACAGCGTCCAGCCGACCTGCCCCAGCAGCCAGACGAAGGGCACGGTCGAGAGCAGCTGACCGATCTGCCCCGACACCGCCGTCCACTGCGACATCTGCGCGAGGATCGGACCGGAGAACCACCCCGCCTGCAGGCGGATCACCGAGATGAACGTGGCAGCGTCCCCGATCCCGAGCAGCAATCGGCCGGCGACCGCGAGCGGCAGATCCTCGGCGACGGCGACCACCACCTGACCTGCGACCATGACCGCGGCGCCGGAGGCGATGAGAACACGCGGTCCGTACTTGTCGAGCAGCACGCCGACCGGGATCTGCATCACCGCGTAGACACCGATCTGCACGGCGCCGAGCGTGGAGAGCAGGGTCGCCTGCACCTCGAAGCGCTCGGCAGCAGCCGGGCCCGCGACACCCAGCGATGAGCGGTGCAGGATCGCGACGATGTAGGCGAATGCGGCAACGCCCCAGACGAGCCAGGACCGCGCGCTGTTCATCCGAGCGGATCCGCGCCCGGCCGGCCGCGCTGCTTCAGGTAGCGCTCGAGCTCCTCGGCGATCTCGTCGGCGCTCGGGAGCGTGCCGTCCTCGTCCGTGAGCGGAGAGCGCACGGGCGACTGCGCCATGTAGGCGTCGTAGCGGGCCTCGAGCGTGTGCACGATGCGCTGGAGCTCCTCGTTGGTCTCCATCTGCTGGGCGACGAGCTGCTGGAACTCGCGGTCGGCCTGGCGCAGCTCCTCGGTGCGGAATGCGAGCGAGGTCGCGCTCGTCACGCCCTCGAGGGCCGCGAGCGCCGGGGCAGCCGAACCGGATTCCCCGACATAGTGCGGCACCAGCACCGTGAACGTCGTCACCGGTGCGCTCTCCTGCAGCCGGTGCTCGATCCGGTGGATGACGGAGGCGGGCACGGAGGAGACCGGCCGCCAGGCCGAGTACTGCTCGATGAGCTCTGCCCGGTTGCCGGAGACGGTGGAGACGAGCGGGCGCGTGTGCGGCACGGGCATGCCGATCGACGTCATGATGGTCGTGGTCGCGACCTCCAGCTCCTCGTGCAGCTCCAGCAGCGCATCCGTGAACCGCTCCCACATCCAGTCAGGCTCCGGTCCGGTGAGCAGCAGGAATGGCTTGCCCGCGTCGTCCTCGACGCTCAGCAGCGTCAGCGAGTGCGGCACGTACTCGTCGATGCGGTCCTCGTTGAAGAGGATGCGCGGTCGGCGAGAGCGGTGATCGATGAGCAGATCGGTGTCGAATTCGACCAGCGGACGATACGGCAGGGTGTCCAGGATCGCGGCGGCGGCGGACTCGGCCGCCGATCCGGCGTCGACGAAACCGTGGATGGCGATCACGAGGTCGAGGCCGCGAGGCACCGTCTCCAGATCCTCGAGGGGCAGCATCAGCTCGCGGGGTTCGAACACGCTCCCAGCCTACTGAGCCTGCGGACGCCGGTATCCTCGTGACCCATGTCCCTTCCCGCACTCTCCATCATCGCCCGCCCAGAAGACGCGACCGCCGAGCTGGTGGTCCACGGCGTGCTCGCCGGCGACACCCCAGAAGCACCCGGTTTCGACAGCGAGCTGCTCGAGGCGCTCGGTGTCACCGGCAAGCGCGAGCAGGTCACCCGCGCCGTTGTCGACGGCCGCAAGGTGGCCTTCGTCGGTCTCGGCGACACCGTGGACGCCGTCCGCCTGCGCGAGGCCGCCGGAGCCGCTGTGCGCGCGCTGCGCACGGTGCCCTCGCTCGCGCTCGCGCTGCCGGTCTCCACCGGCGATGACGTGCAGGCGGTGCTCGAGGGCGCGTCACTCGGCGCCTACCGCTATGAGCACCGGGTCGCCGACGGGTCCGAGCCCGTCGTGGTCGAGATCGCCGTCGTCGCCGGCGAGGCGGAGTGCTCCGCCTACTCCGTGCAGAGCGCCGGCGTCGCTGCCCAGGCCGTCTGCACGACGCGCGACCTCTCGAACACACCGCCGAACCTGCTGAGCCCCGTGGACTTCGCCGACCGGGTGGTCGCAGACGCGGCGAGCAACGGGCTGAGCGTCGTGGTGCGCGACGAGGAGCGCCTGCGCCGCGAGGGCTTCGGCGGCATCGTCGGCGTCGGCCAGGGCTCCAGCCGCCCGCCGCGCCTGGTCACCGTCGAGCACGCGCCCGAGAACGCGACGCGCCACGTCGTGCTGGTCGGCAAGGGGATCACGTTCGACTCCGGCGGCCTCTCGCTGAAGCCGGCCGCGTCGATGCAGCACATGAAGTACGACATGACCGGTGCCGCGACCGTCTACGCCGTCACGGTCGCCGCGGCGGCGCTGCAGCTGCCGATCCGCATCACGGCGCACCTGTGCTTGGCCGAGAACCTGGTCTCGTCGACGGCGACGCGCCCGGACGACGTCATCACGATGCGCGGCGGGAAGACCGTCGAGGTCACGAACACCGATGCGGAGGGTCGACTGGTCATGGCCGACGGCCTGGTGCTCGCCAGCGAGGCACAGCCCGACGCCATCATCGACGTCGCAACGCTCACCGGCGCGCAGCAGGTCGCGCTCGGTGACCGCGTGAGCGGCATCATGGGCAACAACGACGCGTTCGTCGACGCAGTGCTCCGCGCCTCTCGCGAGGTCGGCGAGCAGCTCTGGCCCATGCCGATCCCGGAGGAGATGATCGGGATGCTCGATTCGAACGTCGCCGATCTCATGAACGCGAAGGTCGGCAACCGCTCGGGTGGCATGCTGCTCGCTGCGGCCTTCCTCAACGAGTTCATCGGCGAGCGCAATGGCGTCCCCATCCCCTGGGCGCACATCGACATCGCCGGGCCCTCGACGAACACCGGCGCGCCATTCGGCTTCACGCCCGCCGGCTCGACCGGGGTCGTGGTGCGCGGCCTGCTGCGCACGCTCTCGAAGATGTCGCGATCGGCGGAATGAATGCAACGCTCAGCAGTGCCCGACTAGGCTGGTGCGGGCAGGAACTGCCGTGCACCGCTGCCAAACTTGCGCAGCAATGAAGACTCAGAAGGAGCAAGTGCGTGTCCGATCAGAGCTTTGACATCGTCGTCCTGGGTGGAGGCAGCGCCGGTTACGCCGTAGCGCTGCGCGCCGTGCAGCTCGGCAAGACCGTTGCGATCGTCGAGAAGGACAAGCTCGGCGGCACGTGTCTCCACCGCGGCTGCATTCCGACGAAGGCGATGCTCCACTCTGCCGAGGTCGCTGACGAGGTGCGCGACTCGGGCCACGTCGGCGTCGACGCCGAGCTCAAGGGCATCGACATCGAGCGCGTGAGCGCGTTCCGCGACGGCATCGTGTCGAAGAAGTACAAGGGCCTGCAGGGGCTCATCAAGGCGAAGGGCATCGAGGTCATCGCCGGTGAGGGCAAGCTCACCTCCGCCACGACGGTGCAGGTGGGCGAGCAGACGCTCACCGCGAAGAACGTGGTGCTGGCGACCGGATCCTACGCGCGCACGCTGCCGGGCCTCGAGATCACCGGCAACATCATCACGAGTGAGCAGGCGCTCCAGCTCGACTGGATCCCGAAGCGCGTCGCCGTGCTCGGCGGCGGCGTCATCGGCGTCGAGTTCGCGAGCGTCTGGCGCGCCTTCGGCGCCGAGGTCACGATCATCGAGGGCCTGCCCCACCTGGTCGCGAACGAGGAGGAGTCGGTCTCCAAGCAGTTCGAGCGCGCCTACAAGAAGCGCGGCATCCAGTTCAAGCTGGGCGCACGCTTCTCGGGTGTCACGCAGGACGACTCCGGCGTGCACGTCTCGCTCGAGACCGGTGAGACCATCGACGCAGATCTGCTGCTGGTCGCGGTCGGCCGAGGCCCGAACACCTCCGGCGTCGGCTACGAGGAGGCCGGCATCGAGATGGATCGCGGCTTCGTCACCGTCAACGACCGGCTCGAGACCAGCGTGCCCGGCGTCTACGCCGTCGGCGACATCGTCCCCGGCCTGCAGCTCGCACATCGCGGCTACCAGCAGGGCATCTTCGTCGCAGAGGAGATCGGTGGCCTCAGCCCGCGCAAGGTCGAGGACGTCAACATCCCCAAGGTCACCTACTCCGACCCCGAGGTCGCATCGGTCGGCTACTCCGAGGCGAAGGCCAAGGAGCAGTTCGGCGACGACAAGATCGAGACGTACGAGTACTCCCTCGGCGGCAACGCCAAGAGCGAGATCGTCGGCACCAGCGGTTCCGTCAAGGCCGTTCGGGTCAAGGACGGCCCCGTGGTCGGCGTGCACATGATCGGCCGCCGCGTGAGCGAGCTCGTCGGCGAGGCCCAGCTGATCGTCAACTGGGAGGCCTACCCGGAGGACGTCTCCCAGCTGCTGCACGCGCACCCGACCCAGCACGAGGCACTCGGTGAGACGATGATGAAGCTCGCCAACACGCCCCTGCACGCCATCTGACCCACGCCACAGGAGACAACCCATGACTGACATCACGCTCCCAGAACTCGGCGAGAGCGTCACCGAGGGAACGATCACCCGCTGGCTGAAGGCCGTGGGCGACGAGATCGCGGTCGACGAGCCGATCGTCGAGATCTCGACCGACAAGGTCGACACCGAGGTGCCGTCGCCGATCGCCGGCACCATCACCGAGCTGGTCGTCGGCGAGGACGACACCGTCGAGGTCGGCGCGGTCATCGCCCGTGTCGGCGACGCCGGGGAGGCACCCGCTGAGGATTCCCCGGCTGAGGACGCCTCCGAAGAGGCACCGGCTGAGGATGCACCGACGGAGGAGACATCCTCCCAGGAGGCTCCCGCGATGGAGGCCTCGGCCGAGCAGATCGCGTCGGAGGACGCCGGTGCTGAGCCCGAGCAGGAGGACGAGGAATCGGCAGCCGAGGCACAGGAGTCGCCTTCGAAGGAGGCGGACGAGCAGTCGGCGCCTGCCACCGGCGGCGACGCCAAGGACATCACGCTCCCCGAGTTGGGTGAGAGCGTCACCGAGGGCACCATCACGCGCGTGCTGAAGTCGGTCGGCGATGAGATCGCCGTCGACGAGGCACTCGTGGAGATCTCGACCGACAAGGTCGACACCGAGGTCCCGTCGCCCATCGCGGGCACGATCTCGGAGATCCTCGTCAGCGAGGACGACACGATCGAGGTCGGTGCCGTCATCGCCCGCGTCGGCGGTGCAGCCCCTGCGGCAGACGCCGAGCCGAAGACCGATGACGCTCCGGCAGACGCCCAGGGTTCCGCCGAGGCACAGGATGCGGCTCCGAAGGAGCAGCCCAAGCCGGCCGCGCCATCCACGGAGCAGCCGGAGCCTGCCAAGGCACCCGAGGCGGAGGAGCCGAAGGACGAGTCGCCGAAGCAGCAGGCGCCGAAGGACGACGCTCCGAAGGAGGAGTCGGCGAAGGCAGCCGCACCCGCGGCGCCGTCCGCCCCGGCGCAGCCCGCGGCACCGGCACAGCCCGCTTCCGAAGCATCCGCGCCCGCGGCGAGCGGTTCGAGCTCGTCGTACGTGACGCCGATCGTGCGCAAGCTCGCGAACGAGCGAGGCGTCGACCTGAGCGCGCTCACCGGCACGGGCGTCGGCGGTCGCATCCGCAAGGAGGACGTGCTGAGCGCCGCCGAGGCGGCGCCCGCACAGGGCTCGGATGCATCGGGTTCGTCCGCGTCGGGGTCCGCACCGGCAGAGGTCGAGGTCTCGAAGCTGCGCGGCACCACCGCGCCGATGTCGCGCCTGCGCAAGGTGGTCGCGAAGCGTGCCGTCGAGTCGATGCAGACGCTTGCGCAGCTGACGACCGTCGTCGAGGTCGACGTGACGAGGGTCGCGCAGCTGCGGGAGGCGAACAAGGTGTCGTTCCAGCAGGAGACGGGCAACAAGCTCACGTTCCTGCCGTTCTTCACGCAGGCGGCCGTGCAGGCCCTCAAGTCGCACCCGCTGATCAACGCGACCGATGACGGCGAGACGATCACCTATCCCGAGACCGAGAATCTTGCGATGGCGGTCGACACGGAGCGCGGCCTGCTGACGCCCGTGATCCGCGACGCGAGCTCCAAGAGCATCAAGGAGCTCACGGCGTCGATCGCCGACCTCGCGCAGCGCACCCGCGACAACCAGCTGAAGCCCGACGAGCTGGCGGGCGGCACGTTCACGCTCACGAACACGGGTTCACGCGGCGCGCTGTTCGACACGCCCGTGGTCTTCCAGCCGCAGCGCGCGATCCTCGGCGTGGGCACGGTCGTGAAGCGCCCGGTGGTTGTCTCTGTGGACGGACAGGACTCGATCGCGATCCGCTCGATGGTGTTCCTCGCCCTCTCCTACGACCACCGCATCATCGACGGTGCCGACGCGGCGCGCTACCTCGGTCAGGTGAAGGCGCAGCTCGAGTCCGGTCAGTTCGAGGTCTGATGCCGAAGGGCTCACGGCTGTGAGCCCGAAGGCATCAGGGTCGAGGAGGCTGCGGCCCGCAGGGTCGCAGCCGTCACGACGCTTCTATGTGTTTTGTCAAGCCCATGACGGCTTCGAGGTGTCGGAAGATGGCGCGGGCGACGTAGCGTTTGAGGATCCGTTTGATGGCTTTGGCGCCCTTGCCTTCGGTGGTGCGGC
>NZ_JBISGY010000006.1:0-1249 GCF_045064095.1 Agrococcus sp. Ld7
ATGCGGGCGTTGGAGGCGCGCACGGCCAGGCTGGAGGCGGAGAAGCGGGAGCTGTTCGCCGCCCGCCTGTCGCAGCTGCTCGACGGCGGCGGCAACATCGATACCGCCCGGCGTGAGAGCGCGTCGGTGCTGGCGGCCGAGTTGCGCTTGTCGGATCGCACGATCGAGCAGCGCATGACCGGCGCCTGGCAGCTGGTGCGGGAGCTGCCGCTGGCGCACCAGTCCCACAAGGCTGGCCGGATCACGGCCGGGCACCTGCGCACCATCGACCAGGCCACCCGGGCGCTGCGCCTGGATGCGAACGTCGACGCCGACGAGCGGGCCCGGGTGGAGGCGGCGCTGGTCGCGATCGCCGAGACCACCACGCCTGGCCGGTTGCGGTCGCGCGCGAAGCTGATCGTCGACCGGGCCCTCACCGCCCCGCTGCAGCAGCGGCACGATCTCGCCCGCGAGCAGCGGGCCGTGTGGGTCGACGACGCCGGCGACGGGATGGTCGTCCTCGCCGGCCGCGTGCCCGCCGCGCTCGGCTACGGCACCCTCGACCGGCTCAGCCAGGCCGCCCGAGCCAAGGACAAGGACGACCCGCGCACCTTCGACCAATACCGTGCCGACGCGTTCCTCGAACTGCTGCTGTGCGGTCAGGTCCCGGACGACCTCACCGGCGTCAACACCCTCACCGCCACCATCGCCGTCACCATCCCCGCAACCACCCTGCTGCTCGACGACATGCAGCGGCGCGACGACGGCGCTGACGCGGAGGCGGGCAGTGGCGTAGACGCGGCCGATGGCGCGGGCGGGCGCCAGGGCCCGCCGGACCCGGAGCTGCAGTACCCCGCCATGCTCGATGGCCGCATCCTGGTCGACGCCGCCACCATCCGCGCACTCGCCGCCGACACCATCACCTGGGAACGACTCTTCCTCCACCCCGTCACCGGCATCCCCATCACCGTCGACACCTACCCGCCCAACCGCGCCATGCGCCGCTGGCTCAAAGCCCGCGACGGCCACTGCCGCTGGCCCGGCTGCAACAACCCCGTCAGCCGCGCCGACACCGACCACACCCGCGCCTACGCCGACGGCGGCACCACCGCCCTCGCCAACCTCGCCCACCTCTGCCGACGCCACCACACCATGAAGCACGCCACCCGCTGGGCCGTCCAACAACTCGCCGACGGCATCCTCGAATGGACCAACCCCCTCGGCGACACCTACCGCGACGAACCCCAACCCCAAGGCCCACGCTTCACCA
>NZ_JBISGY010000007.1:0-23172 GCF_045064095.1 Agrococcus sp. Ld7
CGCAGCGGCCGCATGAACCGAGGGTGAGCGCCAGCGGCGCCAAACCACGCGATCCGCTGGCGCTCACCCGCACCAACCATGGCGCTACGCCGCACGAACAGGTGGCGCTCAGGAGGTCAAATACTCAGCTAGGCCATGACGTGGCCGGATCAGTCGATCAGAACCGTTTCGAGGATCACACTTCGCGATGCCTCTACTGACTGCCGCAGGATCTGAACGCTGGCTCGCGGCGTTGCAGAGCAGCTCGCGGAGGCCACGAGCGGATGCCGCTCTGTGGCCACAGTGTTCAGCGGAGGCGTACGCCGCGGGCGTTCAGGAACGACTCGGGGTTGGCGAGTGTCCCACCCACGCGAAGCTGGAAGTGCAGATGGCAGCCGGTGGAGTACCCAGTCGAGCCTTCGTAAGCGACGACCTGGCCAGCGCTCACCCGCTGGCCAGGGTAGACGTGCGCGGGCCGGACCATGTGGAAGTACTCGCTCTGCACGCCGCTACCGTGATCGATGTAGAGCATGTTCGCGCCGTAGGTGTCGCGAGAGCGCAGCGTCACGGTGCCGTCGGCGACAGCGTAGATCGGGGTACCGCAGCCAGCGGCGATGTCGATGCCGGCGTGCAGCTTGCTCCCCAGATTGCCGAGCGGGTCGTTGCGCCAGCCGTAGGCGGAGGTGAAGCGGCCGTAGTGCGGGCTGACCCATCCGCTGCTGCTTGGCTCGGCCACTGGGACGGAGCCGCCGCCACCGCTGCCGCCACCGCTTTGTGCGGCTTCCTCCGCACGTTGCTGCTGCTCGGCGATCGCCCGCTGTCGCGCCGCCTCACGCTCAGCCGCCTCACGAATGCGGCGCTGCCGCTCTTGCTCGGCGAGCCATGCGCGGTGTCGCTGACCGGCTTGGTAGTCCTCTTCGGTGGCGGCCCGGTTCTCGACCAGCACTGTCAGTTGCGCCTCGAGCTCGACCCTGTGTTCCTGCTGCGCGGCGACCGCCGCCTGCGCGGCCGCCGCTGCCGCCTGGGCGGCCGCATACGCCTCGTCGGCGGCGACCTTGAGCTCGTGGAGCGCATCGCGGGCGACGACAGCCTGATCCTGCAGGGCCTGCGCGGTGTTGGCGTCCTGCTGCGCCTGCTCGTAGAGCGTGTCGGCGGTGCCGGCAGCGCGGTCCATCATGTCCAAGCGGTGCAGCCAGGTGTCGGCTGAGCCCGGGTTGGCGAACAGCTCGGCGCTGAGGTCACCGGTGCCGCCAGAGCGCGCGAGCTGCGCCGCGAGCTGGCCCGCGGCGAGCTGCGACTCCTCGGCGCTCGCCGCGGCCTCATCGGCCTGCTCCTGCAGCCGCTCGGCGACCGCAACGGCCTCGTCGTAGATGCGCTGCGCCTCGATCGCCTCTGCTGCGCGCTCGTCGGCGAGCGCCTGCGCGGTCGCGGCGTCCGTCTCGAGCTGCGAGATGAGTGCGCGGATCTCACGGATCTGTTGATCTTTGGAGCTCACATTGCCGCGGGCGGCCTCGACCTCGGACCATGTGGGGTAGCCGTACTCGTCAGCGGCCTCGGCTTCCGGCACGCCGGGGGCGACGAGGGTGGCGACCATGGCAGCGACCGCGACGGTCGCGGTGATGCCGAAACGGCGCGTGCGGCTGGTCGAGCGTGCGCGGTCGGCATGTGCCGGCCGGGTGAGCAGGGCCATGGACTTCCCGTCTCGTAGCGTCGGTCTGCTGCGGACTATGCGTGAGCGTGCACCCAGACACCCGCCACGGCGCTCGACGCAAATCGGCTCCCACGATAGCAAGGTTCATGCTCCACTTGATGCTTCGACTCGCCCGAGCTCGAGTCGGTACCGCGACCGTGCGTCCGCCTGCCGCGCCGTGTGACGGGCGCTGGCCTTGCTCGTTCGTTACCGTTCCGTTATGTTTGATACTTGCCCTATGCACGGGGTAGCAGGTTTGTCCCGTGTATCGGCGGTATAAGCGCTACCGTTCCATTCGGAACTCACCCGCGCGCCTGCCTTGCCGGTGCCGCAGGGCCCACATGATTTCGACCGAGGACTGTACTTCGCGTGACGCCGGACCCTAGCCGAGCCCCCAGCTCGTCGCCTGACGGACCTCAGGTCCTGACTCGCAGGGAAGCGCGTGAACGCGAGCGAGCGGCTGCGGGGATCGCGCGGACAGCCGCAGAGTCTCGCTTGGGGGCTCGAGCCTCAGTGGTCGAAGGCTCGCCTCCGATCTACGCGAGCCGCCGCGCGATGCGTGAAGCCGCCACGCGCACCGCCCATGCGCTCCCTGTGCGGATCGCCGAGACGGCCTACACCGGACCGAGCATCATCGTGGACGCGCCCGCGCTCGGCAATGGTGGTGTGCATGTGCCGACTGCTCGGCCAGTACGCGCCGCACACCAGCCCGCCGCTCGACTCACACCACTTTCGCGTCCGTCCACGGTTGGCCGCCGGGCTCGCAGCATCGCGCGGAAGGTCACCGCTGGTGCGGCGCTGCTGTTCATCGGTTCGCTCGTCGTCGTCACCTCCCTGCCGGCGCAGGCCGTGCAGTCGCCCGATGAGATCGACCCAGAGGTCGCGCAGCTGGAGCCGGAGGTGCAGTCGCTGGGTCCGGTCACCGCAGAGGCGACGACGCTCTTCACCCGTGACGAGGTCGGAGTCAATGACCCTCTCGAGAGCGCACTGATGTCACCGAGCGAGCTCCCCGAACTCCAGGCTGTCGCGGACGCCGAGCGCGGGGGGTCCTACTACGGTGGCAGCCCCGCGTTCCCCAACACCTGGGGGATGCTCGAGACCGACTACGTGCAGACGCCGTTCCCGCAGATCACGCAGATGCCCGTCTCAAGCGGCTTCGGGTACCGGCCGGGGGGCTTCCACGGCGGCACCGACATCCCCCTGCCTCCGGGGCAAGAGATCCGTCCGATCGCCAACGGCGTCGTCTCGGCCGTATGGCAGGGCAACAATCCGGGCGGAGGCGGCTATGCGGTCTTCGTCGACCACAACATCGACGGCCGATTCGTCCAATCCTGGTACCCGCACATGCAGGCCGGGTCGATCCAGGTGCGGGTCGGTCAGGTGGTCGATATCTCGACCGTCCTCGGCGGCGTCGGCAGCACCGGCCGCTCTACGGGTCCGCATCTGCACCTGGAGCTGAAGAACAGCGACTATGTGTCCTTCGATCCGCTGCTCTGGCTGCAGACCCGGGAGACGCGACTCGAGGTCGGCTAACTCGTCTCCTCCCCATCGGCACCGCGGCTCGAACGACGCTTGAGCGCGATCGCGATGCCACCCGCCGCCGCCAACGCTGCAACTCCGCCGACGAGCAGCAGCGGCAGGTTGCCCCCTGCAGCAGGCTCGTCCGCGGCACCCGGCTCAGCCGATGCGGCCGCCTCCGGCGCGCTGGACGCTGCACTGTCCGTGTCTTCGGCAGCCGGCGACGAAGCAACGCTCTCGCCGCACACCGGTGCCGTCGCGCTGCCGGTCGCGCTTTCCGTGCCCGCCACGGGCTCGAATGCGAACGCGACCGTCCCGTCGACCGCGTGCCCGTCAGCCGAGACGAGCTGATAAGTCAGGGTGTAATCCCCTGCGGCACCCAACTGCGCGTCGAGCGCGATGGTGTCGCCCTCGACGGCGATGCAACTGTCGCCGTAGAACAGGCCGTCCTCGTCGGTCAATTGCATGACGTTCGTGCCGGCGGCACCCTCAATCGCCAGGATCTCCTCGTTCATCACGACGCTGAACGTTCCCGGCTGGTCTACGACCAGATCGCCGCTGCCAGGCGTCGAACCGACGACGGATGCGTGAGAGGGCAGGAGGATGACGGCCGCGGCCGCGGCAAGGAGCAGCATGCATCCATGCTAAGCCGTGCGCGCCGGACCGACTCGGCCTCGGAGCGGCACACGGGGCTGTGCAGCCGCGTCTGCTCAAGCGCCGGTGAGCACCAGCCAGAGCAGCACCCCATTGAGTGCCGTGAGCGCTGCGGCTGCGAGCGAGGCGGCAAGCGTCGTCCAGATCCGGTTCACGTGCTGTCCCATGAGCTGCCGATCGGCCGTGAGGCGCACGAGCGGAATGAGTGCGAACGGGATGCCGAAGGAGAGCACTACTTGGCTCAGCACGAGCGCGAACGTCGGGTCGACACCGAGCGAGAGCACGATCAATGCGGGGATGAGCGTCACGAGTCGACGGGTCAGCAGCGGCACGCGAGTACGCAGCAAGCCCTGCATGATCTCCGCCCCCGCATAGGCGCCCACCGAGGTCGAAGCGAGGCCGGACGCCAGCAAACCAACAGCAAACAGGGTCGCGACGACGGGTCCGAGCGACTCCCCCAGCGCCGCGTGCGCACCCTCGAGTGTGTCGGTGCCATCCACGCCCGCAAGATTCGCGGCCGCGAGCAGCATCATCGCGACATTCACACCTCCGGCGATGACCATCGCGACCGAGACGTCGATGCGGGTCGCCCGCAACAGCGTCGGCGTGCTGAGGCCGCGCCGATCGCGGAAGCGATCCCGCGTCAGACTCGAGTGCGCGTAGATCGCGTGCGGCATGATCGTCGCGCCCAACACGCTCACGGCAAGCAAGACCGAGCCGGTGCCCTCGAAGCGGGGCACAAGTCCAGCAGCGACGCCTGCTAAATCCGGCGGTGCGACGACGACGCCCCAGGTGAAGCCGAGCACGATTACCGCAAGCAGCCCGATCACGACGTGTTCGAACGCGCGCGGACCCCGCTGTGACTGCACGGTGAGCAGCACCAGTGAGACGGTGCCGGTGATGAGCCCGCCAGCCAGCAGCGGCATGTCGAACAACAGCCAGAGCGCCACTGCACCGCCGATCACCTCGGCGAGGTCGGTCGCCATGGCGACGCCCTCGGCCTGGATCCAGTAGGCGATGCGGCCGGCGCGCGACCCGATCCGCTCGCCGCACAGCTGCGGCAGGCTCTTACCCGTCACCACGCCGAGCTTCGCCGAGAGATATTGGATGAGCCACGCGACCAGGTTGGCGCTGACGACGACCCAGATGAGCAGGTACCCATACCGCGCGCCGGCGGTGACGTTCGAGGCGACGTTGCCGGGGTCGAGGTAGGCCACGCCGGCCACGAGCGCGGGGCCCAGCAGCAGCCAATGCGGCGCACGCGCCGTCTTCGTCCCAGCGATCGCTGTCGTGCCCATGGTTTCAGCGTAAACGAGATTTCGGACTACCGAAACCTCTCCATGCGGCGCACCGAGACGACTGATTCGAGCAAGTCAGTGCGAGGCGCCCGGTCACGGGTGGCGGACGGCGTCAGGCTCCTGTTCGCTGATCCGGGCCGTCTCGACCTGGAAGGTCGAATGATGCACCGCAACGGGGAAGTGCTCTGCGACGCACTGCTGGATGTCTTCGAGGACTCTGGCCGCATGCCCGTCGGCGAAGCAGCCGTCGTCGACCACAACGTGGGCGCTGATCGTCGGCAGCCCCGTCGCAACGGTGGAGGCGTGCAAATCGTGGACATCCTTGACATGCTCGAGCTCCAGGATGTGGCGACGGACGTCGTCGAGATCGAGGTCTTTCGGCGTGAACTCCATGAGCACGCTGGCGGTCTCCTTCATCAGCATGAACGCCCTGGGCGCGATGAGTGCAGCGATGAACAGGCCCGCAATCGCGTCGGCCTGTTGGAAGCCCGTCGTCGAGATCACGATCGCGGCGACAATGACGCCCAGCGAGCCGAGCGCATCGTTCAGCACCTCGAGGAACGCGGCCCGCATGTTGAAGTTGGAGCCACGGGCGGATGACAGCACCAGGATCGCGCCGATGTTCACGACGAGCCCGATCACCCCGAACACCAGCAGTTCCGAGCCTGGGATTTCTGGTGGCTCAAAGAGCCGGCGTATGCCCTCGACTGCCGCGTACACGCCGACGGCGAGCAGCAGGGTGGCTTGCCCGAGCGCGGCGATCACCTCGATGCGACGGAACCCCCACGTCCGTTTCGATGTCGACGGCCGCCGCATCAGCGTCGCGGCGATCAGTGCGATGAGCAACCCCGAGGCATCGGTGATCGCATGCGCCGTATCAGTGAGCAGCGCGAGGCTGCCAGTCACGACCGAACCGATCAACTGAGCGACGACGATCGTCACCGTCAGCCCGAATGCGATTCCAAGCCGGATGCGGAAGTCGGCTGCTACCTGACCGTCGCCGGCGGTCGCTCCGTGGCTATGCCCGGCTCCCATCGGCGGCATCCTCTCCAGTCATACCCAGGTCATCGGCTCGAGCGGTGAGGTGGGCGCACAGCGCATGCTGCGAGCCGGTCGTCTCAAGCAGCCGCTCAGCGGCAGCGACTAGGTCCCCAAGGGGCCTCGAGTGCGCGAGCGCGTACCAAGTCGACCGCCCGTCGACTCTCGCCCTGACCAATCGGCACGCCGCTAGGAACGCAATATGCTTGCTCACCGTCGATTGTGCGAGGCCGAGGTGATCAACCAAGTCTCGCACGCGGTGCTCGCCCAAGGACAGGTGCTGGAGCACGCTCAACCGTGACGGGTCGGCGAGCGCTTGAAACAGATGCGCGAACGCCTCGGTCGCCTCGACGTCCAGTTCGCGCTGCTTGCTTAACATCGTCATGCAGCGATGATATCCCCCATGAGCGATGTAATCGATGCGGCGGGGCTGTCACACTCAGGCGCAGCACTCTTCAAGCCCAGACCGGCTGCGAACTCGAGCGTCAGCGCTCCAGACCTAAGTGAATATCCCCGGATAACCAATCGTCGGTTGGTGACCCCGCGGGCCTACCGACCGCGGCCGTGGCCGGGCGTTCGGGACGGCGCGACAGGCTCGCGGTTCGCGACCTTCTGCCGGCGCCCGTGAGCCGTCGCGGCCTCCTTCGGGTGCCGCGCCTGGTCGGCGTCGACCAAGAGGCGATCGCGCACCTGCTCGGCGCTCGCCCCGTTCTGCTCGAGGCGCGAGGCGAACGCCTGGCGACGCTCTGCGGAGTCGTAGAGATCGGCTGCGCCGGCCAGCTTCTGCTCGCCCTCGTCGCGCTGCTCCGAGCTTGTCGCGCGATGCTCCTGAGCCTCGGCGAACTGCTCGAGATCCGCAACTGTGCCGCGGTCCCAGTCCACGCCGTGCTCGAGCTCGTCGGCCCGCTCCTTCGCCTCGTCCGCGAGCTGCTGCAGGCCGATGCCCTGCAGCAGCAGCAATCGTGCTTCGCCCTCCTCCTGCTCGGCCGCGGCCCGCTGCTTCGCGGCCTCGGCGCGATCGACGGCGACCGCGTGGGTCGCATGCAGGATCTCGCTCGTGTACGGGCCGGTGGCGTCGACGTCGACGCCGTACCGCTCCTGCACCTGGTGCCGCACCACCTGCGCGGCCGCGGCCACCTCAGCGTCATGCGGCGCCCACGTCCGAGCCACCTCCACGGTGCGCGCAATCTCCTGGGTGCTCGCATCCCGCCACCACTCCGGGCGGTGCACAGTCGCGAGCTCAGCGCGCGCCATCATCCGCTGCGCGTCGAGCCTGGCCTGCAGGTCGGCGGCGGCCGCCGTGCGCTGCGCAGCCGCCTCCTCATGCGCCTTCTGCACGACCTTGGCTAACTGCCGGCCGACCTGCGCTACAACCGTCAGCGCAGTCCGTGACAGGCCGTCGCTCAGATCGTCGATGCCATCGTTCTCTTCCATCGCTCTCTCCTATCGCTCGGGTGCGTTGCTCTTGTCGGGGCGGCGACGCTGCTGCTCATCGACGTCGGGTCGCGGCGTGATCTTGGCCGGCAGCGGCGATCGGATCCTGGTGGGCGCAGTCAGGCCCTCGCGCGCCTGCCTGATGTGCTCGGGAATCGCCTGCGGCGCGTCCTGGGGCCCGACCCTCGACCTGCCCGCAGCCACGGCCACCGGCCGTGGCTGCTGCTCGTAGATCGCCTGCAGTCGGCTCGCCACACCGTCCTGCAGCGCAGTGGCCGTGCGCATGTCGCGCATCGCGCGATGCATCTGCACGATCGCACGAGCGAACATGATCATCTGCTGCATCATCGCCAGCTCGGCCGCCCTCGACTGCGGCCCGCGGGTCGCGGCCGCGAGCACGAGGGCGGCGCCGGCGAACGGGCTCTCGGACTGCACCCGGCGCCGCGGCGCCTGCCGCAGCTGCGCCGAGCGGCCCAGCACGGATGCGGCCTGCGCGAGCTGCGGCCGCATCTCCTTCGGCGCGGTCCGCGACCATGCAGCGAGTGTGCCCGCACCGTCGCGAGCGAGCTCTGCCCAGCGGCCACGATCCTGCACCGGGATCTGCGCAAGGCGATCGTTCATCAGCTGCAGCCGCTGCGTTGCAGCGTCCCAGCGCTTGCCGTCGAGCACCTGCCGTTCGCGTCCCGGCGCCGCCACCCTGCGATGGCGGTTCGCCGCGTTCCACTCCGCCACGGCCGCGCCCGCAGCCTCCGGGGTGTCCGGCCACGACTGCCGCAGGGCCGGCAGCGTCAAGTCTCGAGCGAGACGCCCGCCGCCGTACCAGACCGGGCCTTCGCCGCTCCCCTGCTGCGGGCGCAGCGCCACCGAGTAGCCGGCCACCACATCGGTGCGGTCGGATGCATAGCGCGGCCGCACGAGCACGTCAGCGGCGCGCATGCGGCGCACGAACTCCGCCTCGTCGACCGACGCGATCGACGCGGCGCGCACCTCGCGCTCGAGCGTCACGCGCGCGGGCTCGCTGTAGCCGCGCGCCGCGGTGCGCGTCTGCTCACCCTCCAGCGGCTCCAAGCCATGCTCCTGCTCAAGCTCTCGGGCGATGCGCTGCGCGCGGATGAAGTCGTTGTGGATCGACACCTTCGTGCCGTCTTCGCGCACCCGCGACGCCGCGATGTGGATGTGGTCGTTGCCGTTCTTCGACAGCCCATGTCGGAGGGCAACCCAGCGCGCCGGCGACCACGCGATCGCGAAACCGTCGGACACCTCCAGGCTGCGCGCGCTCTCGCTAGGTCGGCCCAACGTGACCCCAGCTATCCGACGCCACCAGTGCCAAGAACCCCTACAACGGCCACCCAAGGCGTACCCACCGCAGCGCGCCAAATGGATCGTCAGGACACGCGCCGGGGCCGCTGAGCGCGTCGACACGCCGACCGGCCCGCTCACGCAGGTGCTGCTACTCCCGCGGCCTGCGCGCCGTGGGAGCCGAGGCCGCCGCTCGGTGTCGCGCGTGTGCCGGCTACGCGGCCGCGTCGTCGGTGAGGACGTCGAGGACCCGATTGAGAGTCGAGCGATGCGCGGTCGGGTCGATGATCGTGCGAGCGAGAGCGTCGCGGAGGATCGACTCGTCCGTCGGCTCAAGGTCGATGCCCTCGAGGCACCAGGCGATCTCGTCGGCGAGCGCGTATTCGAGGTCGTCGGGGTGGATCTCGGGACAGTAGACGATTGCCGTCATGCCGGCCTTCTGTGCGATCCGGGCGGCGGTGTCGCGGTCCATGTCCTGTCCTCTCTCGCGGTTCCGACCAACGTAGGTGCAGCCGCTTCGAGTCTGCTGGCGCGCACTGCGCGGCTGTGGAGAAGCCGGTGGTGTATCGCCGGGCTGTGAGCGTCAAAGGCGCTGCGCGTCACTCGGGATCCGGCTGCGCCAGCCCCTTGACTTCCCCACCCCGGCTCCCGATTACTCCGCTGGTGGGTGCGGGCGTCGCGCTGATGGGTGAACCAGCGGGACCAATCGGATCGCTCGGCCCGGGTCGGCTCGCGCATCGAGATGCCGATCCAGTCGCCGGCCATGAGGTTGCCGTCGATGGACTCGGAGACGGCCTGCAGGGCGGTGCCGGCCTGCGTCTCGTTCTCGACGGACGAGACGCCGGGCCAGGCGAGGCGGCGCAGGTCGGAGCGGAAGAGGTCGACGGGGCGGTCGCCCTCGTTGCTCGAGGCGTTCAGCGAGTTGGCGGCGCGGTAGGCGCGGTTGCGGGCGTTGTCGCCGCCGGAGACGAAGCGCCGGGTGGTGACGCCGTCGGCGTCGCAGAGGGCGACGATGGTGGTGCCGGTGGCGACGGTGGAGAGCGCCTCGGCGACCGCCTGGGAGAGCTTCCGCTCGGCGTCGGCGTGCAGGTTCCCGGCGCGCGTGAAGGTGAATGAGGCGACCACGAATACCTCCATGCGGCAGGCGCGCGCCACTTGGGCGGCAGGCCCCAGAATCTGGTCGGCGGCGAACACTGCAGAGGGTGCAATATTCCCCATGATGAGCGCCGGACGGCGGCGCCGCGCCCTCCCCGGAACGAGGCGGGTCACATCGCCGCGGCGCGGCACTGCGTCCTTTACGCCTCTCGACCTCGTCAGCGCGCCGGCGGCGCACTTCCTCACCCGTCCTTGGGGAGCAGCTGCGACGTCACCGGGGTGCCGTCTTGCTGGCCTCGGCTCTGTGCTGCGTCCGCATCCCAGTTCCTCGGCGCGAGTCGTCTCCGGACCCTTCCGGGTCGTCCGTCGTCTCGCTGCGTATCGATGCTGCCCGCATCGCTTCGCTGCTGCACGCCCTGCAGGTGCGTTTGCTCGGGGCGCCGCCCCGAACCCCGTCGCGGGTGGTGGCTGCTGCTGTCGGGTCTGGTTGGGGTCGTGCCCGGTGCCTGGGCTGTCGTCGGGTGCCGGCGTGGAGGTGTCGCTTCGGGGCCTGGCCCCGGTGGTGTCCTGCACCTAGTACATCTGCGGGGTGGGCTCCGGTGGTGCCGCTCTGGCACGGAGTGCTGCGTGGCGTGGCGCCCCGTGACGAGACGTTCCTCATCGGGGTGCCGTGTGCTGGCCCGCCGCCGGCGGGGTGCGTCGTGACCTGGTACCGGAGGTACGGGCGGAACGTGTCGAGGAGGAACGATCCGCCACGGATGACTGCTGATGCCATGGGCCGGCCTGGTGCCGTGTGACGAAGTGCTGGAGCAAGGGGGCGCCGCCGGCGCCACATCAAGGAGCTCACCGGAACGATTCGCGTCCGGGGTAGAGAGGGCGCCGTGCCGGGGAGTTGGAGCTGCGCAAGAGGGTGCTGGAGCAAGAGGGCGCCGCCGGCGCCGCGAAAAGGAACTTGCCGTGACTCGTCGCTACTCGACGTCCCCGGGATGGAGTGGGTGCCGTGCAGTTGAAGTGGAGCTGCGCTTGGAGGTGCTGGAGCAGTGGGTCGCCGCCGGCGGCCCCGTCAAGGGTCGAGACGCCACATGTCGTCCCCGGGGTGTCGTGGGTGCCGTGCAGTTGAGATGGAGCTGCGCATGGAGGTGCTGGAGCAGTGGGGCGCCGCCGGCGGCCCCATCAAGGGTCGTGTCGGAGCGGAGTGGTGCGGGTAGCAGTGTCGGAGCGGGTGCCGTGGTGGAGAGGTGGGTCCGGTGCCAAGTAGGTGCCGGGGTCTGGGAGCGTGTCGGGTCGAGAAGGAGCGGGTGCCGGGGAGGCAGGTGCGGAAGAGGTGGTGACCGGAGGGAGGCAGGAACGGAAGTGGTGATGGCGGAGGCATCGCTACAAGGTCGCCGCGTTCATGGAGCGGAACGTGAAGGGTCGTAAAGGGTCGATTCGTCGTCTCGTCGATTCGTTGCTTAGAGCATCGTGTCGTAAGGGCGAACCCCGGAGGGGTGAGCCCTCCCTTTATGCGCGTCCGGGGTCCTGTCTCGTGTGGCTCGGTGTCGGCCGGAGGTCGGCGCTATCGCGGCGGCTGGGCACGTCGGCCTCGCAGGGGTCGGCGGGGACGGGTGCTCGCGGGCGGGCGCGATGGCGGCGACGGCGCGACCAAGCCCCCGGTGTTGTGCCGGGGGCTTCGCTCGCTGTCGGGTGGCGGTGGTGTCAGTTGAACCAACCGGTGACGCCGACGTAGTAGCTCGAGCAGGCGTCGCCGTAGAAGCTGTGCGAGAAGGAGGCGCTGCCGTCGGCGTCGACTTCCTGCTCGTTCGCGTAGCCGCCGGTGGTCGTGGTGAGGGCGCCGGTCTCGTCGAAGCAGTAGACCTGCACCGAGAAGGGGCCGCTGAGCGCGACGCCCGTCTCGTTCGCGGCGGTGCCGATGAAGCCGTCCTCTGTCTCGGACCACTCGGCGACGCGGAGGTTAGCGGTGTTGAAAGGGCTCTGGTCGGCGGGCGAGGTTGCGAAGTTGATCTCGATCTCCGCACCCTCGGGCACTTCCCCCTCCTCGATGTAGAGGTACGCAAGGCCGAGACCGCCGGGCAGGATCTGTCCGGGGGTGGTGCCCTGTGATGAGCCGTTCGCGACGAGTGCGCCGGCGCTGTCGCGGATGGTGGCGGTGGCGTCGACGTGGGAGACGGCCTCTGCCGTGTTGTTGCGGAAGACGAACGGGAGGGTGCCGGAGTCGGGGTTGAGGGTGCCGACGCTGACCATGGAGACCTCGCCCGGCTCACCTGCGTCGAAGTCCGTGACGGTGGCGTTGCCACCGAGGAGTCCGTCGGCATTGAGGGCGAGCGGCTCGATCGTCTCGGGCTCGGCGGGCGCTTCGGGTGCGGTACTGACGCTCACCTCGTTGGTGGTGGTCTCCTCGGGTGCTTCCTGCGCGGGGGCGGCGGATGCGCAGCCGGCGAGCATGGCGATCGCGAGGGCTGCGACGGCGAGCTTGGCGGCTGTGGGGCTGGGGCGGTGCTGCACTGGTGTGCTCCTTCAGGTACTGGGCTGCCCGTTGGGGTTGGGGCATTGAGTTGAGCATATGTCGATGACCATGCGGCGCCGAAAGACTGGGCCCGGCACCGACGAAGCCCTCGGCGTTCGGTGCCGGGGGCATTCGACTGCGCCTAGTGCCCGAGCTCGCGCAGCGCATCCATCGCGTGCTCGAGCGGGATTCTCTCCTGTTCGATGCGGAGCCACTCGATGCGGTCAGGCTCGGTGAGCTGCTCGTAGACGGCGTGCTCGTCCGGCGTCAGGAGGTGCAGGTTCTTGCGGGGCTCGGTGATGGGCCTGCCGTCCGGGTGCTCCCGTGTTCCGAGGTAGCCGTAGCGGGCGGCCGCTGCCGCGCCCATGAGCATCGAAGCGATGGGGACGCCCTGGCTGCGGATCTGGTGCAGGATCCCGTATCCGGAGGCGTCGATGTCACCCCAGTAGACGATCGGCACATCGGCGAGCCACGGCACGTCTGCGAGGCGCGCCAGCCTTGTGCCGTTGCCTTGGATCGCGACGGCGCCGGGTGTGGGCGGGAAGAACACGGCGCTCTCCTTGTTCTCGCAGATCAGCGCCAGCCGCACCTCGTACGGCGGCGTCATGCCCGCGTCGCCCGGCGTGAACGAGTCGTGCCAGCGGCCGCTTTGGCGGTGCTGCGGGTCGAGCCAGGTGAGCGCGATCGGCCGTGGGCGCTCCACGAGCTGCAGCGGCCGACCGAGGAGCTGCTCGACGAGCCACCGGTTCGACCCGATCCATTTGCCGTGCACGCCTTCGATGGCGAGGCTTCGGGCGGTCATGCCGGTCTCGTCGTTCGAGCGAATCCAGGCAAGGACGAGCTGGAGGAGCTGGAAGTCGAGCGTTGTGAGGGCGGCGAGCTTGCGGACGACGGCGGCTGAGGAGACGCCTGGTGTCGCGGCGATGCGCTCCCTGGCGATGGCGATTCGCTCGGGCAGCCCCTGGCCGAAGATGCGCGCGGCGTCCTCGAGCGATGGGACGAAGAGCCGGTGCGGGAGCGACTGCGTGAGCGTCCCCACGCGCTGGTTTCGCCGCTCGACGTCGAGGCCATGCAGCTCCGCGGTGGCGGTCACCTCGCGGTTCCAGTCCCGCAGCCGCATCAGCCCTTCGGCACTCGTTGGAACCTCGGGCGCGCGCAGGCGCACAGTGAGAGGCCAGGACCGCTCGCCGCCGGGCAGCACCTCCTCAGCCCAATGGCGGGAGAGCTTGCCGGCTGCGGCGAGTTCGTCAGGCAGCGGCATGCTCGACCACTCGCGCGTCGACGACCTGGATGGTGTTGCTGTCGTCGTCCTTGACTGTTGCGAGAATGACTCCGGCGAACGGGTCGAGCGTGGAGGTCTTGTCGTACGGGGCCCCGACGATGAGCTGGAACCCGAGCTTCTTCCACGCGCCGATAGAGCGCTCAGTGAACTTCGAGTCGGCCTTGATGAACGCCTCGTCCAGGATGATCGTCGAGAACTGCGGCCGGCCGTCGTCCGAACCCAGCTGGTAGCGGATGGCGGCGCCAAGGATGAATGCCACCAGCTCTTGCGTCTCGCCGCCGGACTTTGCTGCGAGGTTGGTGAAGTTCTCCGAGGTGCGGCCATCGACGAAGACGCCAGCGCTGATCTTCATGTGACGGCGCACGTCAAGCAGCCGCCTCTTGTCCGTAGCGAGGTCGGTGCGGAGCTCGTCGATGACCAGCGCGATCGACTCGTACACCTCGTCGATCTGGTCCGCCTCGACCTCATCGATCGTGTAGCGGCCGAGCTTCGAGAGCCTGCCCTTCAGCTGCCGCACGTCGCTCGGGATCGCCTGCTGCTCAACGATCTGGAGCGTGCCTCGCTTGGGACCGAACGGCGCCTCTGCCAGAAGCTCGTTGACTGCGTAGAGCCGGTCGCTGACCTCGCGCATGGCGCTGGCGTAGGCGCCGTGAAGGCCGGAGAGATGGGCTGAGACGCCGGAGATCGTCTCGAGGTTCCACTTGTGGAGCGACTCCGCGGATCGGTCTGCTTCGTGGCGTTCGAGGATCTCGAGGTATTCACTGTAGGAGGCCCAGCCGAGCCCGATCGAGGGGTGCTTCCACTGGTCCTGGAAACTGCTGACGGCTGACTCGTAGAGGCGACCGGCGGCCTCGATCGTCTTCTGCCCTTCGGTGCGCAGCTGGCGGGCCTTCGCCTGCACCGAGCTGACCGCAACGTTCAGCGACTTCGGGTCAGCGTCGTCGTCACTGACGTACGCCCTGAGGTCTTCGTCGAGGCGCTCAGCGACAGCCATATCGACCTCTCCCGAGAAGCTCGCCAGCTCGGCCTCCGCTTGAGTCTCGCGCTGCATCGCTCGTTCGTAGGCGGCGTCCGAATCGGCGGCTGCGTTCTTGGCTCCGATGCGGGCCTCGTTCTCTGTCTCTTCGCGTCGTGCTGCTTCATCGCGCGCGTCCTTGGCACGGGAGAGGTCACTGTTGCCATCGAGCAGCGCAGCGAGCTGCTGGTCGATGTCGCCGAGTTCCTGCTGCGCCGCGCGGACATCGAGACGGTGCCACTTGAGGGTCAGCACGTACTGAGCGTCACGCTTCGCCTCCTGGATCGCTGTGACGCGGTCGCCAGCCTCGTTCCAGGCTCGCTGCAGCTCGGCGGCACGCTTCTCTGCGTTGTCGCGGAGCCGAGTCAGCTCTTCGAGCTTGGTGCGGTTGTCGAAGCCGATGAGGCGTTCCTGGCCGCCGCCATGCGCGCCGCGCTGGCCGTGCCGCTCCTGGCCGGAGCGAGTGACGCGCTTGATGCCGTCGTCAAGGAGTTCCTGGACGGTCTCCACGCAGCGGTGCTCGGCCGCGCGAGCGATCTGTCGGGTAAGCCAGCCGCGGAAGGGCCCATCGGCGATGACGAGCTTGCCGGCGAGTGTGCCGTGGTCAGCATGCTCCGCGTCGCCCAGCGACGTGTCGACTCCGGTGTACCGCATGCGGGTGGGCATCCGAAGGGAGTTGATGGAGTCGCGGAAGTGGTCGTAGTGGCGCTCGTCGATGAGCAGTCGGGTCGCGAACCCACCGAGCACGGCATCAGCCGCCACGCGCCATCCCTCGTGCGCGGGTGCCATGTCGAGCAGCTCCGCAACGAACGGCACGTCCTGGGGCCGGAGGTTCGCAGCGTCGGCCATCTGGTCGCGCTTGTCGATGAGGTGCTTGCTGATGTTGCTGCTGCGCCCCTCGAGCGATCGGACATCATCGGCGAGCTCCTTGTGCTCGCTGCGGGCGGCGCTGTGCGCCTCAGCGGCGGTCTGCGCTGCCCTGCGCGCCTCGGCCTCCGCATCGGTGCCGCCGATGAGCTCCTGCGCGCGGAGCTGCTCGAGGGCGAAGCTCTCCTCGTCGTGGACGTTCGCGGCCGCGGTGGGTGCAATCGCCTCGAACTGCTGGCGCTGCTCCTTGGCGCTGTCGACCCGGTCTGCGGCGCGGGCGCGGGCTCCCTGGAGGTCATCGAGCTTCCCGCCGCCTGCTGCGGCGACGAGATCGACGGCGCGCTCGAGCGCCGCGCGCGCATTGCCGTGGGCGGCGGCGGTATCGCTGGCGAGGGCGCGCTTGGTTTCGAATTCCCGCTCCGCGGCGTGCGTGGCGATGGTTGCCCGGCGTGCGAGTTGCTGGGCCTTCCAATGTGCGAAGGGACCGCCCGCGTCGTCGGGACGGAGGATGTCGGATGCAGCGATGTCGGAGGCGGCCTGTAGACGGCTCGCTTGTGCCTGGCGGATCGGCTCGAGTGTCTTGCGCTGAGCGAGAGCGGTCTCGTACGAGCGGCGCCCCGACTGGTACTCGTCGAAGCTGCGCACGGCGTTCAGCGCCGCCTCGAACGTCGCTGGCTCATCGAGCACGTACTGCTGGTAGAGCGCCGCGACGGACGGCACCCTCCCGCCAGACTGGACGCGGGCGAGGAGGTTGATGGCGTCGTTGCCGTTCGCCGCGCTGCCGATGCTGAGGTTCTCGATGAGCGCCTGGGCGAAGGACTGGTACGTCTCGTAGCCGCGGAGCCCGTCGTAAGCGGCCTTCACCTTTGCCGGCTGGAATCGGTGATCGACGTGCTCCTCGAGCGAGCCAAGGTCGAAGGCCGAGTCGATCGTGAAGCGGCGGTGGATCAGCTCACCGTCGCGGCTGGCTCCCGCCTTCGCGTAGTAGACGCGCATGGCTGTGAACCGCTGCGGTTCGCCGCCGAAGAGTCCGTCGCCGGCGTCGGCGCGGTAGGTTGCGGCGATTGCACCCCAGGCGTCGCCCTCGCGCAGCTTGAACTCAGTGACGCCGTCCTCGTTGTCGAGCACGGCGTAGAGGCCGCGGATGTAGTTGAGGACGTTGCGCTGCCCCTCGCCTCGGGCGCGGCCGCCTCCGAGGTCGTTGGAGGCGCCGTTGAGGGCCGTTGAGCTGTCGGAGATGAGCACCATGTACGCATCCAGCAGCGTCGACTTGCCTGTGCCGGAGCCCCCGGTGAGGAGGGTCATGTCGTCATCGAAGAAGATCCTGTGGGGGCCGCCGTCGTAGCCGCCCCAGTTGACCAGCTGCAGCTGCTCGAGAACCCAGCGGCTCATGCCTGCTCCTCCATGTCGTTCGATCCGTTCTGTCCGTACTCCTGAAGCCAGGGCTCCAGTTCCTTCGACTGCTCGGTGGAGAGGACGATGGCGATCATCGGGTCTACCCGGTACTCGCCGTCGCCGACTTTGTGGAGCAGTCGGTGGGTCCTGAGCGCCTCGATGGCCTTGCCGATCGCCGTCTGCGCGTCGCTGATGTTCGAGATAGAGGCTGGCAGCACCTCGAGTGCCGCCTCCGCGATTTCCTCCTCGAGCATCGTGATCGGCTCGCCCTCCATCGCCATCAGCGCCTCCGCCTCGTACTGACGGCGCAGCACGACGAGCACGCGCACCTCCCAGAGGTTCCACTTCGCCCGGCGCATCAGGCTCGGGAAGGGCTGCGTGCCCTCGGACTGCGCGTTGGTGCGGTAGGCGACTTCAAGCTCCTCGTTGACTTCGACCTCGAGGAACAGCTCGTTGATGCGGGAGACGATGACGTCCCGGTTCTTCAGGAACACGTCCCAGGTGGAGGGGTTGTCGGCGCGGGATAGGAAGGGGCCTTCGAGCAGCTTGACGAGCACCTTGCGCACGTCCTGTCGGAGCTTGCCGGTGTCGCCCGGGAAACAGCTGGTCGTGACGTCACGCTGCGGATCGATCTCGGTGAGCTCCTCCTCAAGCCTCGCGAGCACCTGCGCCTCTTCGTCCGTGAACTCTTCAAGCATGCGGCGACTCCTTCGGGAGGATCGAGATGAGGGGAATGCTGTAGGTGACCGGGGTGCCATCTCCGCGCCAGGTCGTGACGACTTCGCGGGCGGCTGTAGTTCCGACCACGCTCTCGTGGATGACGCCGATGAGGTCGACGGGCCGCTTCCGACCCTCGGGCAGGTGCGCGAGGACGGCTCCGACGGTCGTACCGCCGGCGGCTCGGGCTGCGACGAGCGCCGCAGCAATCTGGTCCCAGTCGGGACCGGCGCGGCGGCTGAGGTCGTCCCAGTCGACGGCCGCAGGGCTCGCTCCCCCTGCTGCCTCGAGCCGCTTCGGGGGCGCGTGCCTCGTCAGCTCGGGGTACGACCGCACCCAGGGGTCCAGGGCGACTCTCTCGGGCATGAACGGCAGCTCCTTGCGCCACCGTGCAGTGGTGCGCTCGAGCGCCGCGGTGATGCCCGCGTCGACGCGGTCGAGCACCTCGACCAGCTCCCTTCGCCGCATTGCGTCGTAGCGGCGGATCTTGCTGGAGATCGTGCGCACGACAGCGTCGCGGCGCGCGATGACGCCGTCCATGCCCGACTGGATGATGTTCGGCGTCGCACGGGCTTGTGCTCGGTCGGCGCGCGAGATGAGCTGCGCGTGCGGGTGGCGCAGGAGCGAGGCGATGTTCTCCCTGAAGCCGTCCAGGAGGGTCTCGTCGAGGAACAGTTCGTGGGCACCGAGGTAGGCGCGCCCTTCCGGCGTCTCGGTGAGCATGCCGTTGGCGCGGCTGGTGTATGCGTCGACGATGTCTGAGCGGCCGAGCTGCTCGTCGCGGTAGCGCTCGAGCAGGTCGTGGCGGAGCTCTTCGAGGCTGTCGGTGATGGTGAGGAAGTCGGTGGGCAGCGACCCGATCTGGTCGACGAGGTTGCTGAAGGCTTGGGTGAATCCGTCAGGGGTGATGGTCTGCACCTCTCCCCCGCCCTCGAGTCGCTGGATCTCCGCATCGAGCTCGTCGCGCTGTCTCTGCAGTGCCCTGATCCGCTCCTCGCGCGACTCGTTCGCGTCGAAGGCGGCGGCGCGGGCGGACTCGAGGATCGTCTTTACGCGCGAGACGGAGATCATGCGGTGGTCGCCGACGATCTCCCGCACGTACTCGAGCGCGCGCTGAGAGTGGCTGGTGGGCCGAACCTTCTGCACGCCGTCACCGTCGAAGTAGCTTGTCAGCAGGTTCTTCCGTACGAGGCCGCGCAGGATCCGGTTTGGTGTGCTGTCGGGCACTTCGTGATCGTCGTCGCGTAGCGCCTGGGTGCCGCTCTCGATGAGCGTCTCCATCTGTGCGGCCGTGATGGGGGCGGCATCGGTGCCGAACGCGTCTCGCAGCAGGGCGATCGTCCAGCTGGCGTGCTTGGCACGGAGGATATCGAGTGCGGGCTCGTTGAAGGCACGCAGCGTCGCGTCATGCTCTGACCTGATCGCCATGCGGCCTCCTTACCGGTTCTGGGAAGAGTGTCCCGGCTACCACTGACTCGAGGGGTTCGAGTCGTCCTCGTCGAGCTGCGTTCTCTTCCGGCGGGTCACCAACGGAAGCCGCTCGACGTCCTCGTAGAAGGCCCGGCGGATGGTCGCGTTCAGGTGGAACGAGGACGTCGATTCGCCGAGCTGCATCACGACGAGCATGCCCGGTGCGGTGCTACTGAGCTGGTCGACGCGTTGCGATGCTTCGAGGGCACGTAGCGCCCAGTCGCTGGGTTCGGCGGTGATGTCGTCGCCTGTGCTTGCTGGCATGGCGAGCTTGCCGCTGCGCTGCCACAGCACCTCGATGGCGAGGACCGTGTGCTGCTCCAGCAGCGCGGGAGAGACCAGCGCGAGCACCCCTGGCCGGAGTGCGCCGGGGAGTACTTTGCTCGCGCGGATCGAGAAGGTGCCGTTGAGGGCGATCTCTGTCGAAGCTGCAGCGGACGCCGGTGCGATCAGGGCGAGGTCGGGGTCGATGCTCGTCATCGCGTCCAGGGCGCCGTCGACATCGGGTCGCACCCAGCCGCGCCGGATGTAGCGGTCCAGCGTCGGCCGTGAGATGCCGAGCGCATCGGCCAGATCCTTCTTGCTCACCGCGTGCGCCTCCTTCATCCAAGATGGGAAATGGTCGGTCGTAAGCTTTACTTGCGTAAATCTTACGCTCGTTATCTTTACAAGGTCCGATGTACATCGGCCTGGTTTACGAAGCCACACGTCATCGCGTCCTCAGCGGCGCTCTGCACTGCCGGTCGGGAATGCAATCGACAGTGCTGCGATGTCTCAGACCTCGCCTTCAGCCTCGAACGTCTCGTACAGCACCTCGAGCTTGTCAACGGCGCGCTGTCTAGCGGCGTGCCCGCGTCGGTCGTAGCCGGCCGTGGTGGCGGGGTTGGTGTGCCCGACGATCTTGCTCACGGTGGAGAGGTCGCCGTCGCGGTTGAGCAGCTCGCCAACGAAGGTGCGGCGGAGGTCGTGGGGGGCGACGTCCTTCCCGAAGCGCTCTGCGACGACGCTGGCGATGGTGTTCGTCGATAGGCGCGTGATCGAAGCCTGCGTCGGTCGCCTCGAGGGAGCGACGGGTGTGATGAGCGGCCCTGGGGCGTCGCCACGGTGCGCGAGCCAGTCACGCAGCGCGCGGTGGACGTCGACGGCGAGGGGCACGCTCCGGATCTTGTCGCCCTTGCCCCGCACGACGAGCAAATCGCGGCCAAGATCAAGGTCGCCCATGTTGAGCCCGATGGCTTCGGCTCGGCGTAGGCCGGCCCTGCCGAGGAGGGCGATGATCGCTGCGTCGCGCCGTGCTCGGATCGAGGAGTCCTGGGCGAGTGCGTGGAACACCTCTCGTATGCGTGCGGGCTCGATGTGGCCGCGGCTCTGCTTCTCCTCATCGACCGGCAGCCGCTCCGGGCGCAGCGAGTTCAGCCGCCGCCGTTCCTGGTCGGTGGTGAGCATGCCTGCGTTCGTCATCTCGCGCACGATTACCCGGACGGAGTCGCGCATCGCGTTGCGGGTCGAGACGGCCTGCCAAGTCGTCACGATGCCGTGGTCGAGCAGATCAAAGGCCTCGGACGGCAACTGCGACCAGTCCGAGCCCCACACTGCTTCGGGCGTGAAGCGGGCGTCGGTCGACATCACCACTCGGGCGAGCCGCTCGAGCCGCAGCCGCTTCGTCTTCTCTGATCCGCGTGCGATCGCCACCGACACCGAGCGATGCACGATCAAGGGTCGGGTCGAGCCAGCATCGGCAAGAGCGTCGGTGACCGACTGTGCCGGCACGCGCGTCGTCGTCGCGGGCGGTTGATATTCAGCGAGCTCCACGCCGAGAGGGTAATGTGTTTGGCAGACGATAGGAGACATTATCGCTTACAAAGAGATCACCCTTGGGAGGCGCGATGATGCCATCGCCTGGATAAAGCGACGTGTCTTCAGCATGCGAGCAAGTGGCCTTTGGCACAACGGTCCTGCGGTAGCGGATATCTCATTTCATCGGTCGTTGGAGAGGTGCCGGCGGCAGCATTGAACGCTGCCGCCGGCACCTGTCAGCAGTCAGATGGTCGGGCAGTTACACCAACGAATGTCCTTCTGGCTGAGGAACGGGTGGCCGGGGAAGAGTCGTGGCATCAGACGCTCCTGTTCTGGGCCGAGGCCTTCCTTGTGAAGCTGACTGTTGAATCGCGCCAGTCGCCTCACGTCGGCGTCGGGGTCCGTGTGCTTGGGCTTGTGCCCGTGCTCGCGCCGATATTCCGCGAGCGCAACGGCATCTCGTTCGAAGTTCCGGAGCCTGGTGGGTCGCGAGTCGGTGGCCCATCGGGCGAGGTCGGGATCGAGTTCCCTGAGCGCGTCCACCTTGTCCTGCGGCATGGGCGCTCGCAGCTTGAGGCGGAAGAATGCGAGCTTTCGTTCGTCCTCGTCGTCGCTGTCTTTGCTCGGCCAGCGCCCGAGGTCGTCGCGCATGGCGAGCACTTCGTTGACCTGCCTTCGGAAGGTGTCGAGTCGTGATCGGCGGGGCCTTCCCGTCGGGGTGACCGGTGAAGGCGGAGTGCCGGCCTTGACGGCTTTCGGCCGCCTGGAACGCGAGAGACGGTTGTAGAGTGCGCGCTCACCAGCGCCTTCGCCGTCCCAGCGCGGTTCGCGGCCGTAGGACTGCTTGAACTCCTCGAGGGCGTTGTCGAGTGATTTGTTACTGATGATGCGGTCACCAGGCGGCAGCTCGCCCAGCAGTGCCCGTACGGCTGCGTGGATATATTCGTTCTCGTCTCGCCTCAGCGCCCGGACGTTACGAGCGAGCGTCCGCTCGGATGCGCTTGCACCGTCGCTGGAGGGCCACTGCCCATCGTTGCCTTCCCGGAACGCCGCGATTCGCTCGACCTGAGCGATACGGACTGCGACGTCGCGTGGAAGGTCGTTCGGTGGTGGATATTCTGCGTACATATCTAGGCCTTTCTGCCTGATCTCGTGTTCTGGCGGCGGCCAGGTTTGGCCGCCTCCACCGGCTATATAGCCGGTCGCTCGGCCACCCGGACCGACTGTGAAGTCGGGCGGCGTGACCGCGTCTTCCGACTGCATAGGCGGTCGGCACGATCACCCCGATGACTGCGAAGTCGGGCAGCGTGATCGCGTCTTCCGACTGCATAGGCGGTCGGCTCGACCTCGCCGACAGTCGAGTCCGATGAGCACTAGCAACTGCGGGTGCCGCTCAACCAACGGCACCCCGTCGTGCCGGCAGGACTTTCCGCGGCATCACGTTGCCTCCGCCAACTGGCATGGAACAAGCAGCGGTGCCCGTCGGTCTCCAGAGAGTGCGAACCGGCACGTCAGCCGGCCGCCTGGGCGTCCGAGTTGCGCGGCACCGGACTCGAACGAGCGGACGAGCAGGAGCGTGCACGTCACTCGGTAACACGCTGAAGTGGTGCAATCACCACTGACGTGCCACTCACCACGGGATGCCAAGTGGTGCAGCCCGGTACCGCGTCTCCGGGATCTTCAACGGCGAAAATGCCTGAATCGGAGAAGAAGATGCACCACATATGCCCGCTGCCAAGTGGCGCGGGCTCACCCGCCCATCCCACGCCCTGGCACGGTGAAGTTGCGGATTATGCGCGGATGCTCTGCTTCTTGGGCGGTACACCAGTGCCCCTCCGTGTGCGGGCGTGCGCGTGCGCGTGCGCGCATGCGAGAGCGCGCACGTAAGGGCGGGTTCTCACGTTCTACCCCTTCTTCTTCTTCTTACTTTTTAAGAAAAGGTAGGTAGGTAGGTAGGTATTAGGCCGGCAGCGCCTGCACCACTTGGCATCGGATGAGTATTCGTCTTTCTGGGGGCCACTGCTCGCGCGCGTGAGCGCCACTTCGGTCATGCACGATTCGCGTGCTTGAGCGCCGGTGTCGGGCTGGGTGAGCGCCACCTGGTTGGCTCCTTCCACCAAG
>NZ_JBISGY010000008.1:0-7956 GCF_045064095.1 Agrococcus sp. Ld7
CGCAGCGGCCGCATGAACCGAGGGTGAGCGCCAGCGGCGCCAAACCACGCGATCCGCTGGCGCTCACCCGCACCAACCATGGCGCTACGCCGCACGAACAGGTGGCGCTCAGGAGGTCAAATACTCAGCATCGGATGACCGTGGTGCACGATTTCCATGAATGTGGATATGTGCCGCGCAATCGCGGCCAGCACAGGCGCGCTTTTGCACCACGCGCTGCACCACTTGGCACCGGATCCGGTGGCGCAGGTGGTGCAGCCAGCTCTCCCGTCGGTTGCAGCCGCCGCCTATAGCCCTAGTGCATGCGCACTCGCGCTAGCACTAAGTCGGAAGGATCCGGATGAACGCGAACCAAAAGGGCACCGCGAGGGCGCTTCCCTGGGGCTTCCACCTGGCTGAGCTGGTCGCACCAATCGACAGCCTTCTGACCGACCTGCAAGCGGAGCTGATCCGGCAAGTCAGCCTGGCATTGGGCGATGACGACGAGGGCCTGGCGTACCTCGACAATGACGACATTCGCGACTTCGTCGCGAGCGTGGCCGAGTGGTATTCCATGCACTACGGACGACCCGCGGCAGATAGCCAGGAGTACACGCTCGAGGTCGAGGGCATCGCCGCGCTCATTGCACCGCATGTGGTTGACGTCCCTGAGAGCATTCAGCAACGAGCTCGCGGCGTCACATGTGCCCGCGTGCCCTTTCCGAGCGCGGCGCACGTTCTCGGCTTTGAACTTTGACCGGCTTCTGCATGAGCGTTCGACCGTCATCAATTTCGTCGAGCCTCCCGATTTTCGACCACGACGGCGAGGCCGACGCTCAGCCTGCGTCCGGAGCGCTGGAGTCGGCGGACGCAGGAGGACGATTGTCACGCCGGCCATCCGATCTGCGCGCGTCGCACGGAACCGTGCAATCCGTCCGCTCTGTCGGTGGCCATGAGAAATTGCCCACTGGCGACCACGTCGCTGCCCACGGTCTGGGAAGTCGTTCTGGCCACAGGCGGGCATGCCTCCTGTCCACCATCGGACATCCTCCGCGCGAGCAGCTCGGAGGCGATCACTGCGTGGACGTTGGCGCAGAGCACATCTGTTACCCGCCCCGAGCGTGCACGTTGCCGTGCGAAGACTGCCAGCAACATCCGCGTCGTTCCGCGGATAGAGGCCTCTATCGACGCTGCATCGAGCACGCGACGAGCCGAGGCTGGTGGCCCGGCGCTCGCACTACATCAAGCGCTAATCTGCGTCGGCGCATGGAGCGAACAAGTGCTGGGTCGACGATGTCTGGGCCGTTGCGTGGGCAACGCATCGGGCCGCCGGCGGGCACCCCTCCTGGCCGTCCGTGGGCAATCTTGCTGACTGCCCGCGGGCATTTTCCGCTGGCCGCTGACACCGCTCGGGCGTGGAGGACGACCTAGCACGTAGCTAGTCAGGCGGAGTCCCCGGTGAGGCGAGCAAAGCTGCATCTTCAAATTGCGAAGCCGACGAGCGAAACGGACACCGCGTGCCGCATGGAGCAGAACATGACCACCCTGCACGCCACGACCAGCCCCGCCCCGACCGCCTATGGCAGCGGCATGACCCTGACTGCTCCCCCGCCGACCCTCGACCTTTACGCCGCCTCCTCCGGGCTCCTGCTCACCGAGACGCAGCTCGCCGCCGCGCTCGGCGTTGCAGCCAAGACCCTCCGCAACTGGCGTGCGCTCCGCACCGGGCCCGTCTGGCGCAACCTGGGCGGAGCGCTCGTCCGCTACCGAGCCGGCGACGTCGTTGCGTGGCTGGACTCCCACAATGGGTAGGCCGCGCCGCGGCGCGGGATGGGGCACGATCCGTTTCGAGCGCCGCGGGGATGTCTGGCACGTCGACGGCCGCTTCCGTGGCTCGTCGGGCAAGGACCGTCGGCATCGCGCCCACGGGCCGACGCCGGAGTTCGCGGAACTTCGTCTTCGCGCCCTGGAGAAGGACCCCGGCACCGCGCTCTCCGCCACGACTACCGTCGAGGAGCTCGCCTCATACTGGCTGCAAGAGCGCCAGAGCGACGTCGATATGCGCCTGTCCGATCCGCAAGGGCGTGCGGGGATCGCGCCACAGACACTCGTGAAGTATCGCGGAGACCTCGAATCGCGCGTGCTGCCGGCGATCGGTACCGCCCTGCTCGGGGAGCTGAGGGCGCCGGAACTCGAGCTCGTACTGCGCGAGATTCGCACGCAGGCGCAGGCCCAGCGCGTCCGCGGCCTGCTTCGCCAAATGCTCGACGAGGCTGTGCGCGTCGGGGCGATTCCGTCGACGCCGCTGGCCCGAGCGAGGCGCGTTCGCCAGCACGCTTCAGCACCGACCGCCTACAGCGCTCCTCAGCTTCTCGCGATCCGGCAAGCCTGGGAGCAGTGGGTCGGCAACTACTCCAAGCCCGGGCCAAAGCCAAACAACGATGTGCTCGACGCGCTACTCGTCTCCGTTGCGACATCCATGCGCGTCGGAGAAGTACTGGCGCTACGCCCGATGGACCTCGCTCTCACCGCCGAGCCCCCTCGCCTCGCCGTCACGGGAACCCTGGTCCAGGTCGAAACCATCCCACTACATCGCCAGCACCACCCCAAAGATGCCCGTCAGACCCGCGCGATTCGACTCTCACGATCGGCGATCGACATCCTGCGCCGCCGAAGCGCCTCCACCTCGGATCCTGAGGCACCTCTCTGGCCGGCATCCGGCGTACGTGCTACCACCCTCGCTCGACGGGCCGCGCTCCTTGGCAACCGTGCAGATGACCAGCCTTGGCTTTCCCCGCATAACGTTCGCCGAGTCATCCGCGCCTTCCGAAAGGACATGGCCGACGAACTGCGCGCGGCCGGGATTGAACCGTCTCTTCTCATCCCCAAGGCGATGCGCTCGACAGCAGCCACAGCGGTTGCGCACGCGCTCTCGAACGAACACGCCGCGGCACTCGCCGGTCATCGCTCGATCGCCGTCACGCTCGACCACTACATCGGCCGACTCGAACTTGTCGATAGCGGCCAGGCCGAGGTGCTCGATGACCTACTGGGAAATGCTGACGACAGTCACGCGACCAGACAGCCACCACCACCGAAGGAACAAAGGAGTACTTGATGCCCGACTACAAGACCACCATCCGGATCGCACCGGGCCACGACTCTCGTGACGAGGGCGGCGGTGTCCGCGCGCTCGTGATCATCTTCGATCTACAAGGCCCGCGTGCAAGGGTCAGTTGGGGCATCGACACCGGCTGGGTGCAACGGCCGGTACTGACCACCGAACTGCAGCCCGATACGCAGATTCGTGGCGACCGGCCAGGCGTCGATTCGGATGCCGTGCTCGAGTTTCCCCAACCGCTCATCGTCTCGATTGTCGATCCAACTGCCCATCCTGGCGAACCAGACATCGCGGTTCACGACTACGAGTGGTACCTGATGGAGGCACTGTTCAGCGGTGGAGCTCCAGCGGTATTCTCCATTCTGCGCACCATCCATGACGTCTACCTCGTGTAGACGAGCTTTCCGAAATCCTCGTCGCCCACTACGGCCACTATGGCCAGCCGAATTGTCAGACCTCAGCCACGTCCACATGCCGCGACACAAGCTGCAGCTGAACGTTCGACTCCAATCGGAGGGACTGGATGCGCGGGTGCACCAGCGACCGCGTCGCTACTGCCTCGAACGCCAGTCGCGCAGCCACTTCTTGTGGCATTAGCCCGATTACCCGCCTTAGATGGGATACTGAAGTTGATTCAGCAAATCACGCCTCGAAGGGCCGAAATGACTTCTCCTCTTCGCACACTAATGACGTCTTTCGCGGTTCTCTTCTCCGTTCTAGCGAGCCCCTTGAGTGTGCCCACGGCAACGTTCTCGGCATCAGACTTGGCTGCGCCGGAGGTGGTCGAATTCGACGTCGCACCACGCAACGTAGACGTTTCGCGCAATGAGCAAGTCGTCACCGTGAGAGCGCGCGTCACTGACGACTCGGACGTCCAACCCAGTCTCGCCGACCTCATCAGCAAGACAACCTCGCAGACCGTAACCGGCGAGCGCATGCAACTGGTCTCTGGTACCAACCGCGACGGCTGGTGGGAGACGCGTCTCACAGTCCCCCGCGGAGCCGCTCCCGGCGCCTGGTACGTATTGCTCTATCCGCCATCCGACTCGCACGGCAACCGTGGCAGCAGCGCCGACTATCCGCAGTTCGACAGATCACTCACCGTGACCAACACCACGATGCCGGACTTGGCTGCGCCGGAGGTGGTCGAATTCGACGTCGCACCACGCAACGTAGACGTTTCGCGCAATGAGCAAGTCGTCACCGTGAGAGCGCGCGTCACTGACGACTCGGACGTCCAACCCAGTCTCGCCGACCTCATCAGCAAGACAACCTCGCAGACCGTAACCGGCGAGCGCATGCAACTGGTCTCTGGTACCAACCGCGACGGCTGGTGGGAGACGCGTCTCACAGTCCCCCGCGGAGCCGCTCCCGGCGCCTGGTACGTATTGCTCTATCCGCCATCCGACTCGCACGGCAACGTCGGCAGCAGCGCCGACTATCCGCAGTTCGACAGATCACTCACCGTGACCAACACCGGTGACGATCGCGTGCCGCCAAACGCCCCGACCAACGTTCGAGCGACTGCTGGCAATTCATCCGCGTCGGTCTCTTGGAATCCGCCGACAATCGATGGCGATGCCGCTGTCACGTCATACATCGTTACGGCATCCCCCGGCGGCAGCACCGCGACCGTCCCGGCACCGGCGACTAGCGCGACCGTCGCAGGCCTCACGAACGGCAGCAGCTATACGTTCACCGTCGCCGCTGTGAACTCTGCTGGCAACTCCCGCGCGTCGGCGCCCACGGCGGCGGTGACGCCGCGGACTGTGGCCGACGCGCCGACGACCGTTTCAGGAACGCCCGGCAACGGCTCGACTGCGGTCTCGTGGGCCGCCCCACGCTCGGACGGCGGTGCGGCGATCGGCTCCTACATCGTGACCGCAGCCCCCGGAGGCCGCACGGAAACCGTGCCCGGGTCATCGACCGTCGCGACGGTGACCGGCCTCACCAACGGAGTAACTTACACATTCACGGTCGTTGCTGTGAACGCGGCTGGCAACTCTGTAGCCTCCGCTCCGTCGTCGGCGGTCACTCCGCGCACTGTCGCCACGGCACCGTTCGGAGCATCCGCGACTGCGGGTGTGGCGTCCGCCGTCGTTTCATGGAGCGCACCCAGCTCCACCGGAGGCGCGGCGATCCTCTCGTACTCGGTGACCGCCTCTCCCGGAGGCCGGACCGCGACCGCCACGGGGTCGGCGACGACCGCCACGGTCACCGGCCTAACCAGCGGCGTCGCCTACACGTTCACCATCGTGGCAGTGAACCCCGCCGGCAGCTCGGCAGCCTCGACCGCCTCCGCCCCTGTGACGCCGTTCGATTCGCTCGAGCGCATCTCGGGTGTCGATCGCTTTGCAACCGCAGCGGCGATCTCCGACCGCTTTCCGGTCGGTGTCAACACGGTTTACATCGCGTCAGGTGTCGGCTTCCCCGACGCGCTCGCTGGCGCGGCGCTCGCGTCACTTAACGACGCACCGATCCTGCTCGCACGCCCCACGGGCGTACCGCAGCCGACGATCGAGGCACTGCAGCGCCTGCAACCCACGAATATCGTGATCCTCGGCGGCACGCCGACTCTCAGCGACGCTGTCCGGCAGCAGTTGCTGCCCTTCGGCAACGTCAGCCGGATCGCGGGGGCCGACCGGTTCGCCACCGCGGCGATGATCTCGAAGGGCTTCGACCCGGGGATCGACACGGTCTACGTCGCCTCTGGAATGACCTTCCCCGACGCGCTCGCTGGTGCCGCGCTCGCAGGCGCGACCGGTTCGCCGGTGCTGCTCACGGCACCTGGGGATCTGCGACCGAGCGTGGCGGACGCGCTGCAACGACTCGACCCGCAGCGGATCGTGGTCCTTGGAAGCACACCGTCCGTCTCCCGCAACGTTGAGGTCGCATTGCGCGAGTTCGGCACGGTTTCTCGCATCGCCGGCGCCGACCGGTTCGAGACCGCATCCCTCATCGCGGCCCAGTTCCCGGCGTCCGACCGGGTGTTCGTCGCCAACGGCGCGAACTTCCCCGACGCGCTCGCTGGAGCGGCCTTCGCAGGCGGCGAGGCCGCTCCCGTGATACTCGTGCTGCGGGACTACCTTCCTCCCACTTCCGTGACGCAGATCGAGCGGCTCGGAGCGGAGCAGGTCTTCATCCTGGGCGACGAGCATGCGATCGGCAGTCAGGTCGCCGCCCAGCTGCGCGTAATCGTCCAGTAGCCCCGGCAGCGACGCTCGTCCAATGCATCGCGTTGGGCGAGCGTCGTCTCGCTCTCTACGAGCTGGCGACCGGCGAGTCCATCGGCGGCGGCGACCGTCCACCGAAGCTCGAGGTGCCGGCCCAGAAGCCGCCACCGGCATCGACCTAGACGAGCTATGACCGCCGCCTACCGACTCGCCGCGATCCGCGACACCGCGAACGTCGACGACACCTTCGGCGCCAGCACTGTCCGGTTCCTGCTCGAGCAGATCGACGAGCGCGACGAGAGGATCGCCGCTCAAGGCAGGCCAGCCAAGCATGTTCTCGCGCCGCAGTCTGGCACTTCGGCATCGGACTCAACACGTGTCGTTCCCTCGCCCAGATCCCTGCGGATCAGGGTCGATGCTGGGTACGACGGTCATCGTCGGGTTCGTCGTGTTTGCCGTCGCCCTGCGAGTAACCGTGCTCTGGCTGACGCTCTTTCGTGGAGCTAGCGTACAGATGCCGGCCGACGCGTTCAGGCGTCAGAGGGCGGTCACCCACGAGCAGGCCGCCTTCGTCGTATCGTTCCAAGGATGCAGCTGGGGTGCCTCAAGCATCGAGCAGTGTCCAGCCGTCTTCGTCGACGTCGTAGTTCCCGATGCTGTACTGGTGTTCGATTGAGAGCCCGCTGGCGACTTCTCGGCCAAGTGGGTGGCCTGTGCCGTGGTTGGAGCCGGCGCAGCCGCAGACGCAGTCCCAAGCGGTCGCAGGACTTGCGTTCCAGCAGTCACTGACGCACGACACCTGCCGATGCCCGTGCACAACTACGAGTATGCGACCGAACTCCTCAACAAGGCCAACGATCAAGCGGTCCCCGTTCGCGCGCGGCACTTCGAAGGCTTGCTCAACCGCGTTCCACTTGGGCTCTCGCGTGCCCGGCCCGCGGATGTCCTTGAGCAGCTGATAGTTGGCGCCGCCCTTCCGGTACGGCAGCCGCACCAGGCTGTGCTGGCCAGGGCGGAGCGTTACGACGGGTCGCATGCTCACATGATCCCACCACCCGACGGGATGTTGGTCAACGGTGAGCTGGAGGAGCGCCTTTAGTCAGACGTATGTCGAAAGCCGGGCGCGGAGCAGTCCTCCATTTGACAAGCACTCCGCCAGATCTCGTCGCACGCGTGCAAGCGCGGGCCGCACGCCCCGATTACGGCGGCGCGTGCCCTTGGCCAACCGGTCGTCTCCACCATTTCGCTGCTTTGAACGCAGTGCCGCCGGGCGGCCTGGCCGAACGCCGCATTTGTCGTGACCCCCTGTCCGCAGCGCTTCGAACCAACGCGGAAGCCGAAGGTCTGATCGCGGGCGGTGGACCGCCTGGGGCCTGCCGGGACTCGACGGGACGCCTTGCCGCCATGCCCGAGAAACGGGGTTTGTGGACGCGTTTCTGGACACTTAGGAAACCACGAAGGCGACCGGCTCTCGTTAGTGGACAGCAAAACCCCCGGCCGACTTTACGTCTGACCGGGGGTTTTCTTCTACAGCTGTCTCAACACTGTGCGCGCCCGGAGGTGTCCGGGTTCACGACATAGGTCTCACTTGATAGGTCGCTCATGAGTCGCGACATAGGTCACAGTCGCTGGCATGTCTCGCGCTCGGGTGGCCGTGTTGAAGATCGTCTCGAAGCAGCTGTC
>NZ_JBISGY010000009.1:0-125296 GCF_045064095.1 Agrococcus sp. Ld7
CGTCGACTACTACGACCACCGCAACCCCGACCAGATCAAACGACGCGCGCTCCGCAGCCTGCGCGGCCTCGGCTACGACGTCGACCTCACACCAGCAGCCGCATAGCTCACGTCACTTTCCTAGGAGACCCGCTCAGCGCCCGCAGGCCGCCCGTCGGTCGAGGAGCGGCCGCAGGCCGCGTCACGAGACCCGCTCAGCGCCCGCCCAGCAGCGGCAGCGCGAGGTCGACGCGGTCGGTGACGATGCCGTCGACGCCGAGGTCGAGCAGCTCCTGCATCTCTCGGGGATCGTTGATCGTCCACACGTGCACCTCCACGCCCGCGCGCTGGAACGCAGCGACCGAGCGCTCCGAGATGATCTCGACCCCCTTGGCCCTGCGCGGCACCTGCAGCGCAGCAACGGGCTCCAGGATCCTCGCGAGCCCACCGTGCAGGCCCAGCCGCTGCGCGGCGAGCGCCTGCACGACGATCCGCTGCGAGGCACCGGTCGCGACCTCCGGCAGCAGCTGCTGCGCTTGGCGCCGACGGCGCTCCGAGAAAGAGGTGAGCAGCACCCGGTCGACGGCCCTCGCCTCCACGACCGCGCGCACCGCGGGCACCACAGCGGCATCCGACTTCAGATCGATGTTCCATCTGGCATCCGGCAGCGCCAGCAGCGCCTCCCGCAGGCCGGGCACGTGCTCGTCCTGCCCGAGATCGATCTCGGCGAGGTCCTTCCAGAGCGTCTCCTCGATGACGACATCCCGACCGGCGACGCGATCGAGCGCTGGATCGTGTGCGAGCACGGCGACACCGTCGGCCGTCGCGTGGGCGTCGGTCTCCAGGAAGGTCGCCCCCGCGTCCACGGCCGCGATGAACGCCATCATCGTGTTCTCCGGTGCCCCCACGGCGAGCCCGCGGTGGGCGAGCGCGCGTGGGGGCCCCGTGCTCAGATAGGTCGTCACGCCTAGGAGTGCCGACCCTCGTCCGTGGGGCGTCCGTCGATGGGCGGCACGTCGACCTGATTCGGATCGATCTCGACATCCGGCGCCTCGGCCTTGGCCTCCCGCACGGTCTCGAGTGCCTCGTCGTAGGCGGCGCTCGGCGTCTCGTCGGCGAGCGATGTCGATGAGGAGACGTTGTCGGTGCGGCCCGAGTCCTTCGGGTCGATGCCGCTCGCCCGCAGCGTCTCCGCGATCGTCGGAACCTCCACGTCCGACACCGAGTCGGCCTGGAAGGTCTCGTCGAGGATCGACGGCTCCGCGCCGTCGGCCTTGCGCTTCTCGGAACCCTTTTGGAACGGCACCTCGGCACGTCCCTCGAAGAAGCCCTTGCCGACCTGCTGCAGCGCGTCGGTGAGCTCCGACGGAATGATCCACAGCTTGTTCGAGTCCCCCTCTGCCAGCTTCGGCAGCGTCTGCAGGTACTGGTAGGCGAGCAGCTTGTTGTCCGCGTCACCCTCGTGGATGGCGGCGAACACGCGCTCGATGGCCTCCGACTCGCCCTTGGCGAGCAGGACCTGAGCCTCGGCGTCACCCTTCGCACGCAGCACCTGGCCCTTGGCCTGGCCCTCGGCACGCAGGATCTCCGACTGGCGCAGACCCTCCGCCTCGAGGATCTGGGCCTGCTTCGAGCCCTCGGCGGTGAGGATCGCGGCGCGGCGGTCGCGCTCGGCGCGCATCTGCTTCTCCATCGAGTCCTGGATCGAGTGGGGCGGATCGATCGCCTTCAGCTCGACACGACCGACGCGCAGGCCCCACTTGCCGGTCGCCTGGTCGAGCACGTTGCGCAGCTGGCCGTTGATCGTGTCGCGGCTGGTGAGCGCCTCCTCGAGGTTCATGCCACCGACCACATTGCGGAGCGTCGTGGTCGTGAGCTGCTCGACCGCCGACAGGTAGTCGGCGATCTCGTAGGTGGCAGCGCGCGCGTCGGTGACCTGGAAGTAGACGACCGTGTCGATGGAGACCACCAGGTTGTCCTCGGTGATCACCGGCTGCGGCGGGAATGAGCGCACCTGCTCGCGCATGTCGACGTGGTACGAGACGCGGTCGATGAACGGCACGAGGAAGTTGAGGCCGGGCTGCAGCACCTTGTGGAAGCGACCGAGTCGCTCGACCACGCCGGTGAAGCCCTGCCGGATGATCCTGATCGACCTGAAGAGCGTGACGAGCACGAACAGGACGACGAGGATCACGAGGACGAGCAGGAATGCCCCGAGGATGAATTGTCCGTCGATCGGCATGAATGAGCTCCTTGCGCTAGCGCTGTGCGGGGACGACGATGGCCGTCGCCCCCTCGATGGATGTGACGACGATCCGCTCGCCGACGTCGGGGTCGCGAGGCTGCACGACGGGGGAGAGGCGCGCGGTCCAGACGTCGCCGTTGGCGAGCGTCACCTCGCCGGCGCCGCGCAGGAACGAGCGCGTCACCTCTCCATCCATGCCGAGCAGTGCTTCGATGCCCTGCTTGTTGACCTCGCCCGACTCGTGCAGACGGTTGAGCAGCTTCGGCCGCACCAGGAACAGCAGCATCAGCGCTGCAGCGGCGGCGACCAGCACCTGCACCCACCACGGCAGCCCGGTGATGCTGGAGACGAGGCCGACGACGGAGGAGAGCCCGATCATCAGGAACGTGAACTCGAGCGTCACCATCTCGATGATGAAGCACACGAGCGCGACGACGAGCCACACGATCCATGCGTATTCGACGAGATCCACGTCCTCAGCATATGGAGAAGCGGCTGTGCCCGAGCACAGACTCGCGCGGATCGTGCACCTCGCGCACAGTAGGGTCGTCGAGAACGAAGGAGCAACCGTGTCAGACACCTCCACTGCCCCCCTCGAGCCGGGCTCGCTCAGCGGGCGCACCGCGCTCGTCACCGGCTCCAGCCGAGGCATCGGCGCCGCGACGATCGATCTGCTGGCGCGTGCCGGTGCGGATGTCGTGGTCGCCTACCGTGCGAAGGCGCCGCGTGCGCAGAAGGTGGTCGCCGCCGCCGAGGAGCAGGGGGTCAGCGCCATCGCCGTGCAGGCCGACCTGACCGATGTCGCCAGCCTGCAGGCCATGTTCGAGGCGGCGAGCTCACGCTTCGGCGGTCTCGACATCCTGGTGATGAACGCGTCGGGCGGCATGGAGAGCGGCATGGGCGAGGACTACGCGATGCGACTCAATCGCGATGCGCAGGTGGCGCTGCTCGAGGCGGCGCTGCCCGTGCTCAACGACGGCGCGCGCGTGGTGTTCGTCACCAGCCACCAGGCGCACTTCATCCGCACCACGCCGACGATGCCCGAGTACGAGGCGGTCGCGCTGTCGAAGCGCGCGGGGGAGGACGCCCTGCGCGAGCGCATCCCGGCCATGACCGAGCGAGGCATCGAGTTCGTGGTCGTCTCCGGCGACATGATCGAGGGCACCATCACCGCGACGCTGCTCGAGCGCGCCAACCCCGGTGCCATCGCGAGCCGCCGCGAGGACGCCGGCAGGCTCTACAACGTGGAGGAGTTCGCGCTCGAGGTCGCGCGCGCTGCCGTCGAGCCCGTGCCCGCTGAGCACACCCGACTGGTCGGCGACATCGCTGGCTTCGGCGCCGCAGAGGGAGCCTCGGCCTGATGCGCGCGGAGGACATCGAGCATCTCGTCTCGCTCTCTCGCCCGGCCGTGCACCGCAGCGGTGCGTTCGCGGTGGTCGCGACGTCGCGCCCGAGCCTGCGCGCCAACCGGAACGTGGGACAGCTCTGGAGGGTCGATCTGCAGGACGGCGCGCGTCGCCGGCTCACCGGTGGCACCTCGGACCGCAGCCCGCAGCTGACGCCGGACGGCGCGACCGCGCTGTTCCTGCGCGCCGATGAGCACGACAAGCCGCAGGTCTGGGCCGTGCGCGTCGACGGCGGCGAGCCCGTGCAGGCGACGGCGCAGCCCGGGGGCGTCATGGAGTTCGCGGTGTCGCCACGGGGTGACCGCATCGCCTTCACCTCGGCGGTCGTCGAGCGCGGCCGCTACGGCTCGGTCGATGGCGTCTCCGCCTCGCAGGAGTCGCCGCGCCTCATCACGGGCAACCGCAGCCTGGCCAACGGCATCGGCAGCCTCATCGGCCGCCGCACGCACCTGTTCTCGGCAGTGCTGCCCGACCTGGACGCCGAGCCGCGCTACGCGCGAGCGGCGCAGCCGCACGACGACGAGACCGTGGGCGATGACGAGCCCATGGCGCCGGAGTCGGTGCAGCTCAGCCACGGCGACTTCGACCACGTCGCGCCCGCCTTCTCTCCCGACGGCGACCGCGTGCTGTGCATCACCGCACGGCACGACACCCGCGACGACGACCTCGTCAATGCGGTGGTCGAGTTCGACGCCACCGCTGCCGAGGGCGAGCCGCACATCGTGCTCTCCTCGCGCGCCGGTCTCAGCGTGGGCCAGGTGCTCGGCACGCCGGATGGCGGGTACGTGCTGCTCGCGAGCAAGCTGGGGGAGTCGGGTCGCGACTTCGTCGCGCGGTCGACGCAGCTGTTCGTGCTCGAGCACGCGGGTGCGCATCCTGAAGATGTCACGGATGAGGACACGGTGGATCTCGGCGAGCCCGGCAGCCACGCGACCGTCGTGGACGACGGCGTGCTGGTGCAGGAGCGTCGCCGAGGGCGCAACCGCCTCGTGCACGTCACCGGTGGCGGCTCCAAGGAGCTCATCGGCGGCGACTTCGAGGTCATCGGGCACGGCGTCGGCGACGGCGTCACGGTCGCGACCGTGCAGACCCCGACGTCGATGGGCGAGGTGGCGGTGCTCGACGAGCGCGGCCTCACGGTGCTGACCGACTTCGGCGCGCGGCTGGTCGACGCCGGCATCGTCGAACCCTCGGAGCACGAGTTCACCACTCGTGACGGCTCGGTCGTGCACGGCTGGGTGTGGGTGCCGGAGGGCGAGGGCCCGCATCCGGTGCTGCTGAACATCCACGGTGGGCCGTTCGCGCAGTACGGCGTCGGCGTGTTCGACGAGGCCCAGGTGGCGGTCGACGCCGGCTACGCGGTCGTGCAGTGCAACCCGCGCGGCTCGGCGGGCTACGGCCACGAGCACGGCGCGGCGATCAAGCAGGCGATGGGCACGGTCGACATGCACGACGTGCTCGACTTCCTGGACGCGAGCCTCGCGGCGCATCCGCAGCTCGACGCCGAGCGCATGGGCATCATGGGCGGCTCCTACGGCGGCTACCTCACGGCGTGGACGATCGCGCACGACCATCGCTTCACAGCAGCGGTCGTCGAGCGCGGGTTCCTCGACCCGGAGTCGTTCGTCGGTACGAGCGACATCGGCTGGTTCTTCTCCGGCGAGTACACCGGCACCGACGCGGAGGCCGTGCGCGCGCAGTCGCCGATGGCGCATGTCGACGCCGTGCGGACACCGACGCTCGTGGTGCACTCCGAGCAGGATTGGCGCTGCCCGCCGGAGCAGGGCCAGCGCTACTTCGCGGCACTGCAGCGCCACGGCGTCGAGTCGGCGCTGCTGCTGTTCCCGGGCGAGGACCACGAGCTGACGCGCGCGGGCCAGCCACGGCACCGGCTCGAGCGCTTCGAGCACATCCTGGCCTGGTGGGCGAAGCACCTGCCCACGCCGAAGAACCACGCCTAGCGAGCCGTGGACGACGACGCGCGACCCGAACGCATCCGCCGCTCGGCGCGCGTCGTCTGCGTCGACGACGAGGGTGCGGCGCTGCTGCTGCTGCACCGATGGTCGGCACCTGCGGTGCCGCCGCGCTGGCTGACGATTGGCGGAGGCATCGAGCCCGGCGAGACCGAGCGCACGGCCGCGCTGCGCGAGCTGATGGAGGAGACGGGGCAGCGCGCGGTCGACGGGGATCTGGTCGGGCCCGTGCGCCACCTGCGGCAGGCGACGCCGCCGGGGCACCGGTACGACCGGCTCGACATGACCACGTTCGTCTGGCGCACGCCCCGCTTCGCGCCGGATGCCGCCGGTCGGGAGCCCGGCGAGCAGCGGGCGATCGTGGATGAGCGGTGGTGGACGGCGGCAGAGATCGCCGCGAGCGATGCGCCCTTCGATCGCGAGGATGTCGCGGGCACGCTCGCGCTGCTGGCGCGCGAGGAACCGCTGCCCGGTGAGTGCGTGCGCGTGCGCGCAACGAAATGGGATGGCAGTCCGCACTGGCAGTACGACGCGATCGCGCTCGGTTCCGACGCCGCCGGGCACTGGCTGGGGGTGGACGGCGCGTCCACGACGTTCCGCCGACCCGGCCGCGAGCCGTTCGTCGGCGATGCGCGCAAGGTCACGCTCGTGCCCCGGCGACCGCTCGCCATGCTCGATGGCACCTGGGCGCTGCTGCACTGGTTCGACGGGCGGCAGCAGATCCTCTACGCCGACATCGCGACGCCCCCTGAGCTCAGCCGCCGGGCCGACGGCTGGTACCTGGAGTACTGCGACCTCGACCTGGACGTCGTGCGCGACCCGGGCCGGCTCGCCTGGATCGATGACGAGGGCGAGTTCGCCGAGCATGCCGCCTCGATGCAGTACCCGTCGTGGGTGCGGGAGCGAGCGCGCGCGACCGCAGATGCCCTGCTCGCGAGCACCCAGGCGGGCACGGCCCCCGGCGAGCACGCGCGGCACGGCTGGCTCGCGGCGCTCGATCGGCTGCTGCGCCGAGGCGACTGACGGCTGGCGGCCGTCAGGTCATCATCCCGCTGGCCTCGTCGACGGCGCGCACCACGGCATCCCGTCCGGCACGGTCGATGAGCCCCAAGCGGTGTGCGACGCGCGCTGCTTCGTCGTACGAGGAGTGGAACTGGATGCCCGCCTGCTCGAGCCTCGCTCGCTCGGGTCCCGTCACGGGCACGACCTCGTGGATCAGCACGGCGACGACGAACTCACTGCCGCGCTGCAGCATCTCGGCACCCACGTGCGCGTCGGCCTGCCCGCTGTCGCCCAGGAACACGAAGCGGCACTCAGGGAACAGCGCGCGCTCGCGCTCGAAGTTCTGGAGCTTGCGCGCCTTGATGGAAGCCTTCGTGAAGATGTTGAGGACCGAGCCACCCAGCACCGCGTGCGGCGGCAGGCCGAGCCCCGAGAGTGCATTGCGCGTGTACTGCTCGACCAGGCCCCTCGGGCCCTCCGGGCGAGCAGTCACGAAGGTGAGGTCACCGGGTCGCGACGGATGGGCCGCGCTGCCGTCGTCCAGTGCGTTGAGCAGCTCGACGACGCCCGGGTAGATCGTGCCGATCGGGTAGCGGCGCTCGTGCAGCATCGCCCGCAGCGTGTCGTCGATGTCGCACAGGATGCGCAGGTCGTTCGACGGCGCCGCGGCCGCCTCGGTCGCGATGTGCGCGAGCACGGCATCCCGGTCGGCGGGGGAGAGTCGCTCGTAGACCACGTGCTCGAGGTCGTGCCGGTCGCCGGTGGCGTTCAGCAGGTACTTCATGTCGCGGAACGGCTCGCCGGTGAGCGACAGCAGCATCGATCGGATCCCCGCGGAGACATCCGCGCTGGGGGGCAGCCGTCGCAGCGCGTGCACGACATCCGCTCGCATCTCGGGGCTGAGCTCCGCGGCGCGATCGATGCACAGCAGCTGCACGAGCTGCCTGCGCTCGTCGCGATGCCAGAGCCCGGTGAGCACGGTTCCTGCGATCGCCGAGACGGTGCCCGTGAGGTCGATGCGGCGCAGCACCGCCTCGAGCTCGCCCTGCGGGGTCGCCCGCAGCTGCTGCAGTGCGTCTCGAGGGTTCACGTCAGCGATTCTGTCACCCGCACCCTGAGCGCCGCGCGGTCGATGCGCGCGTCGAGACGAGCAACGCGTCCGGCGGCGTCACCGTCGATCTGCACCGGCAGCAGCCCGTCGACCCGGCCGAGCGTGACGCGCTCCGCGGTTCGATGCTCGAGGATTCCCTCAGCCCTCGCGATGCCCGCACCAGCGGCGGCGATGCGACCCCAGTGGGCGAGGCGGCGCGGGCTGACCACGGCGATGTGCAGCGTGCCGTCATCGAGCCGCGTGCCGGGCAGCACCTGGAAGCCGGCGGGGATGCGCGCCGCGTTGTGCACGAGCACGCTCCACGCATGCGTCGACTCCACGGCACCGCCGTCGAAGCGGCCGCGCACCGCGAAGCCGGGGCTCGTGAGCCGGTGCGCACCCAGCGCGACGTACCCGGCCCAGCCGAGACGGCGCTTGTCGCGCAGCGATCCCGCCTCGATCGCGAGCGCGTCATTGCCGATGCCCGCCACGACGAGGAACACGCGCTCGGGCTCTGAACCGTCACCGCCTCGCGTGAGGGTGACGCGACCGAGGTCGACGGAGGTCTCCGTGCCGCGCACGGCGGCGCGTGCGGCGGCACGGGGGTCGCGCAGCGGCAGCCCGAGGTTGCGAGCGAAGAGATTGGCTGTGCCGGCCGGCATGATGCCGAGCGGCACAGCGCCATGCGCGAGCTCGGCCGCCACGTCCCTGACGGTGCCGTCGCCGCCCACGACGATCACCGCATCCGCGCCGTCCGCGAGCGCCTGGCGGGCCTGTGGGCCGCCGGTCTCGGCGACCGTGGTGGGGATGACCCGCGCGTCGGCGCCGACACCGACCGCTTCGCGGAGCACGGCGTCAACCGCACGCTCGAAGCCGCGCGCGGTGGGGTTGCCGATGACGACGAGCGAGGCCACCAGGTCAGCGTAGCCGCGGTGCTCGCGGAGCAGCGCGTCAGGGCATCGCCGCGCGCAGCGAGAGGAACCCGGCGAGCCTCGCGACCTCGTCCCCGACCGCATCGGCCAGGCCTGCGCGCGGCTCGACATCCCAGTGGATGCGATGCACGCGCAGCACCCCGGACTCGCGATCTGACGTGGCATCGACCTTGCCGACGAGCGCATCGCCGTCGAGGATGGGCAGCGCGAACGCACCCCAGCGACGCTTCGCGGCGGGCGTGTACTGCTCGAGCGCGTAGTCGAACGGCCACAGCTGCCGCATGCGCGTGCGATCGGCGATCAGGCGGTCGAGCGGCGAGAGGAGCACGACGCGGCCCACGAAGCCCTCGGCGCTGGCGTCGGGATCCAGCCGCCAGAGCCCGCGCACGCCGTCGATGCGTACGGACTCGCCGACCTCGCCGAGGTGCGTCGCTCGAGCGATGCCGCAGGCGCGCAGCCAGCGCTGCCGCCAGGTGCGCCAGGCATCGACGAGCGTCGACGGCTCGACCGGTGGCAGCACGCGCTCGGCCAGATCCCAGACCCGCGCGGTGCCGACGCGTTCGGCGACCACAACCTCTCCGCGGATCTGGAGCAGCTCGAGCATCATCGCCACGTTGCGATCGGTGTTCCAGCCGCTCGATCTGAACGGCATATCTGCCGCGTCATCGATCTCCGACTGGGGGAGCGGGCCATCCTCCTGCAGCTGCCGCAGCACCCGATCGCGGAATCCCGCATTGGCATCGAGCCACGCCCGCGACGAGGCGTGGATCGACTCCGTGTCCCTGCCGATCGCCGTCAGCCACGGCAGATCGGTGGTCGCACGCAGTCCGATCGCCCATGCCTCCATGGGGTGGCGGTGCGGCCCGAGGTGCTCGACGAGCGTCAGCTCGCGCTCGACCGCGTCGCGCACCTCGCGATGCTCGAGCACCGGGATGCGGGTGTGCGCGATCTGCTCGGCGGAACGCGCCACGATGTCGGTCGGGTTGAGCGGCAGCAGCGTGAGCTGCTCGACGACCGCAGGCAGGTCACCGGCATCGCGCTCGGTCGACGGCGAATCCAGCCACTGTGCCCGCACCGCGATGCGCCGAGCGGCTTCGACCGAGATCGTGCGGGCGTCGCTGGTCGACATGCGGCGATGGTACGCCGTCGCGCTCGGCATCCGGCGGAGTGCCGCGCACATCTCATCTGCCCTCTGCAGCAGGCGGGGTGCCAGGATGCTGCCATGGGGGATGAGCTCCGCGTGGTGCCGGCGAACTGCGCGACGCCTGCCGACCTCGACGCGATCTTCGGCACCCGCGGCAACGGGCAGCGGTGCCGCTGCCAGCGCTACCGATTGGCGCGCGGCGAGACGTTCGCGGACGTGCCGGTCGAGGAGCGCGCACGGCGGCTGCTCGAACAGACCTCGGCAGGCGACATCGACGCATCGACCACCAGCGGTCTGGTCGCGTATCTCGGCGAGCGGCCGGTCGGGTGGGTCGCGGTCGCACCGCGCAGCGACCACCAGGGGCTCGTGCGCGAGTACGCGGTGCCGTGGCGGGGCCGGGACGAGGATCGGGCGGATGCGTCGGTGTGGGCCATCTCGTGCCTGTTCGTGCGTGCGGGGCACAGGAAGCAGGGCATCAGTCGCGAACTGGCCGCAGCGGCGGTGGCGTTCGCGCAGGAGCGCGGCGCACGGGCGGTGGAGGCATACCCGATCACGACGACTGCCGCGATCGACGAGGAGCGGCACGTGGGCACCGTGCCGATCTTCGAGGCCGCGGGCCTTTGCGAGGTGGCACATCCGACGAAGCGGCGGAAGGTGCTGCGCGCCGAGCTGACGGATCGGTGACTCGTCGGCTGCACCGCGCGGGCGCGGCACGGTGAGAGTGCCACACTTGGCGCATGTCTGACACGTCGCGCCGTCTCGAGACCCTCACCGTGACCGCGGGCCGTCCGCCGCACGTGCCGGGTGCTCCGCTGAACGAGCCCGTGACGTTCGCGAGTTCCTTCGTGGCCGGTGGCGACCTGGAGTACGCCCGCTACGGGAACCCGTCCTGGACGGCGCTCGAGGAAGCGCTGGGAGCGCTCGAGGGCGGCGAATGCATCTCGTTCGCGAGCGGCATGGCGGCGGTCAGCGCGGTGCTCGCGCAGGTGCCCGTCGGGGGAGCGGTCGTGGTGCCGCGGCACTCGTACCAGCACACGCTCGCGCTGCTCGACGACGGCGCGAGCGCCGGCCGCTACGAGGTGCGTCGCGTCGACGTGGCGGATGCGGCAGCTGTGGAGGCGGCGCTGCCGGGCGCGGCGATGGTATGGCTCGAATCGCCCACGAATCCCGCGCTCGAGATCGCCGACCTGCCGCGGTTGACCGCAGCGGCGCGTGCCGCCGGCGTCGTGAGCGTCGTCGACAGCACCTTCGCGTCACCGCTGCTGCAGCGGCCGCTCGAGCTGGGTGCCGACGTCGTGGTGCACTCGGCCACGAAGCTCATCGCCGGGCACAGCGACGTGGTGCTGGGTGCCGTCGTGACGGATCAGGCAGCGCTCGCGGCGCGCATCCGCCACCACCGCGGGCTCCACGGCGCGATCCCCGGCCCGATGGAGGCGTTCCTCACGCTGCGCGGACTGCGCACGCTCTCGGTGAGGCTCGGGCGCGCGGAGGCCAACGCTCGAGCGCTCGCGCGAAGGCTGGCGACGGCGTCGGGAGTGCTGGAGGTTCGCGACCCCGGGTTCGGCACGGTGCTCGCGATCGTGCTCGTCGATGCTGCTGCAGCGGACAAAGTGGTGCAGCGCGTGCGGCTGTGGATCCCCGCGACGAGCCTCGGGGGAGTGGAGTCGACGCTCGAGCGCCGGCGCCGCTGGGCCACCGAGGCTGCGACCATCCCGGAGGGGCTCATCCGCCTGTCGGTCGGGATCGAGCACATCGACGACCTCGCCGACGACCTGCTCGCTGCGCTGGCCTGAGCCAGCAGGGCACGGTTCAGCGGGCGATCACCGGAGACGCCTCCGGGCACTCCGCCTGCACCGCGGTCTTCGCGTCGGCGAGCGTCTCGTGCCTGCCGAGGCCTGCGCCCTCGCCGCCGACGGCGACGAAGCCGTCGAGGCTCTGCTCCACGAAGCCGAGGAAGCGCACACCCTGCGCATCGAGGCTCGACGCCACCCACAGATCGGCGCTCGGTGACGTCCACGTCACGCTCGACGGAGTCTCGACTGCCAAGGATGGAGCCTCGGTGATCAGCGTCTGCGACATGCGAGCTCCTGTGTTCGTTAGTTCGACGATCGAAATGTATCACGATCGAACGGTAGGGTGACACCGCTGCTGATGACGGACGCTGGAAGGGGTCGCGATGCACGCTTCGGCCGAGGGCGAGGCTCTGAGCTCGGGCTACTGGTATCCCGAGCACGAGGTGCCATCCAGCGTCGAGGTGCTGAACCTGCTGCGGCGGTACCGTGCCGCGGAATCGGCGATGCGCAAGCGCACGCGCTCGTCCATGGGGATGGGCGAGACCGATCTGCTGGCGCTGCGGCGGCTGCTGCAGGCGCAGCGCAGCGGTGAGGTGCTCCGTCAGCGCGATCTCGCGGCCGCGCTCCAGCTCGCATCGCCATCCGTGACGGCGCTGGTCGACCGGTTGGTGAAGAGCGGCCACGTGCGCCGAGAGCCGCATCCGGATGACCGCCGCGCCACGATCGTCGTGCCGACCGTGGAGACGGATGACGAGGTGCGAGCGACGCTCGGATCGATGCATCGCAGGATGATCGACGTCATCGACGGCATGGACGACGACGGGCGTCGAGCCGTCGCGAGCTTCCTCGGTGCGATGTCGTCCGCCATCGAGCAGATCGACGTGCACACCGCGGCTGAGGGATCACCGGCACCGCTGCACTGACGAGGCTGACGAGGCATCGCCGCCACAGGCAACGCAGTCCCTTCCTGACGCTTCTATATCGCCGATAATGCACATTATGTCGGAGTACTCGGCGAACCGCTCCTCGACCGCGCGCACCGGGCACAGACGGCTAGCGTTGAGTCTTCGCACAACGGCGGCCGATGTGAGGATCCCATTCATCCCGAAGGCGTCCACGAAAGAAGAGCTCGGCGTGGAAGACGCCCGCCTGCGGTTCACGGCTGACAGCAAGGGTGGGAGCGCCTTCCTGTTCGCTGGCGCAGCGTTCTGGCTCATCGGCGCTCTAGTCTCGCTCACGCTCCCAGCCATGCGGGTCGAGTGGATGCTCTACGCCGGGCTCGCCGTCCCGGTCCTCGGTCTGCTCATCGCCAGGCTGCAGGGTGCGAGACTCGGGGGCCATCCGGGATACGCGTCCCTAGTCGGGTTCGCAACGATCACGGAGCTCGCAGCACTTCCCACGATGTTCTACCTCCGCGGCGATCACCCTGAAGCGCTCCCCGGTGTCTTCCTCGTCGCAGACGGGGCCCATCTGCTGATCCTGATGTGGCTTCACCTGGACTACACCTACTTCTTGGCCGGTCTCGGCAAGGCGATCCTCGGCTCACTGTTCCTGTTCGGTGTGCTGTGGGATGGGTCCTACCCCTTGCAGATGCTCGCCGGCGGGGTGATCTCCTTGGTCGCGGCATGCTTCGTCTGGCGCGACAGTGGGCGCACGCTGGCGCTGTACCTTCGCGCAGCCGATGACGAACCGGCGCGGGGCGCCTAGTACGGCCACATCGCGCGGCCGGCCGGGCCAGCGTCCAGACGCTGTCGACACCCGCCGCGCAAGCAAGCAACGCGCCAGGCCCCGGGTCGTGCCACCGAGGCTCGCGGCGCACGACCCGGCCACGCTGACTTCAGTGACCCTTGCGCGGCTTCAGAAATGCCGTCTCGGTCTTCTCGCGCTTGGCTTCACGCTTTTCCTTCAGCGTCTGCTTCGGCAATTTCTTGGACTTGTCTCCCCGAGCTGCCTTTTCTCGCATTGCTCCCACGCTTCCCTTCTTCAGCTGGCGCAGTCACAGCGACCATAGCGGATTTCTGCCGAACCGGCTCGAGCTAGAATTCTGTATCGACAATGACTCCGCTTCCCGCCCTGGCTGGAACGCAGATCGAAGGGCATTGCAAGCGCATTCCTGTGCGAGAACGGCTACGCTGGGGGTACCAGGAGGATCGTGTCCGCATATGCACGAAGGGATTGATCAATTCGCGGAATCGCATGCTTCGTCGCCAAGTGCGAGAGATGCGCACCATTCCAGGGAAGGAGGTCCGGGTGTGCAATTCTGCGCAAGAGACGCGTGCAACGGCGCGCGAGCAGCGGCCGGTCTCTCGTGAATACGCCGAACGCATCGCGCAGTGGATCGGTGAGGGTGGAGCCATCGACCCAGCCGGCCCTCCGGCGCTCATCGACATCCCGCCTGTCGGAGGTGAGCCTGCGGGTTCCGATGTGACAGAGCAGTCGGATCGCTCGAGCTGATCATTCCCTGACGCCTCATGAGCCGGGCGCGAGAGCCGACGCTGCGGTCACCCGTCGCGAGAGCTCCGTGTCGGCCGCTGCGAGCCGCTCAACGGTCGTGAACACGAAGTGCTGCATCGCGGTGCTCGCCGCCGACGGCTGGACGTCGGCCCGGCGCGCGAGGTTGACCGTGCGGCACAGGCTCGGCCGCACCAGCCGAGCGCTGCGCAATCCTGGGCGGTCGACGACCACCATCGCCGGCACCACCGCCACACCGATCCCGCGCTCGACGAAGCGCAGGACCGCATCCATCTCAGCCCCCTCCACCGCGATCGCCGGCGTCAGCCCAGCCGCCGCGAACGCCGCATCGGTCGCGACGCGCAGATCGTAGCCGCGGTTGAAGGCCACCTGCGGCACCCGCGCGAGCTCCGCGAGGCTGACCTCGTGCTGCAGGTGATGCCCCTCCCCCGACACCACCACGAGTTCCTCCGACAGCAGCGGCACGACCTCGATGGCTGCGGGCACCGGACGCGCGTCGCGGGTGACGACGAGCGCCAGGTCGAGCGCGCCCTCCTGCAGCGCCTCCATCAGCAGCCCGGACCCGCCTTCGGTGATGTGCAGGTCGACGCCCGGGTGCGCGCCACGGAACGCAGCCAACACGTCGGCGACGAGCGAGACGCACAGTGTGGGTGGCGCGCCCAGGCGCACGCTCCCCCGCCGCAGGCCCGCGAGCTCATCGAGCTGCTCGTGCGCCACGCGCTCCTCTGCGAACATCCTGCGCGCGATGGGCAGCAGGAGCTCGCCCGCGGCGGTCAGCGCCGCGCCCGCGGCGCCGCGGCGGAACAACGGGGTGCCGAGTTCCGCCTCCAATGCCGCCACCTGGCGACTGAGGGATGGCTGCGCGATGAACAGCTGCTCCGCCGCGCGAGTGAAGGTGCCGGCGCGGGCGATCGCGTCAAACGCGCGCAGGTGCTCAAGCTTCATTGCCATGTCAATACGCTATCGGTAGCGCGGTAAATATGCATTGGACGTATCGCTCGCGGCTTCCTACGGTGGAAGCATGACCGCACACCGAGCTCCCGAACGCCTCATGTCCACGTCCGTCCTCGTGATCGGCACGGGTGGCGCCGGACTGCGTGCGTCGATCGAGCTCGCCGAGCGCGGCGTGCAGGTGCTCGCGGTGGGCAAGCGGCGCAAGCACGACGCGCACACGACGCTCGCCGCCGGCGGCATGAATGCCGCGCTCGGCACCATGGATCCCGAGGACTCCTGGGAGCAGCACGCGGCCGACACGCTGCGCGAGTCGTACTTCCTCGCCGACCCCGCCATCGTCGAGACCGTCGCGCGCAACGCGCCGCGCGCGATCGAGGAGCTCGAGGCCTGGGGCATGCCCTTCGCCCGCGAGGATGACGGCCGCATCTCGCAGCGCTTCTTCGGCGCGCACACGTACCGTCGCACCGCCTACGCGGGCGACTACACGGGCCTCGAGCTGCAGCGCACGCTCATGCGCCGTGCCTCCGAGCTGCAGGTGCAGATCACCGACACCGTCTACATCACCCGACTCCTGGTCGCCGACGGCACGATCTTCGGCGCTTACGGCTTCGACATCGTGGACGGCACACCGGTGCAGATCCACGCCGACGCCGTGATCCTGGCGGCCGGCGGCCACACGCGCATCTGGCGGCACACCTCCTCGCGCCGCGACGAGAACACCGGTGACTCGTTCCGGCTGGCCGCCCTCGCCGGCGCGAGAATCCGCGACGCCGAGCTCGTGCAGTTCCACCCCTCCGGGCTGCTGGAGCCGTCGGAGGCGGCCGGCACGCTGGTGTCGGAGGCCGCACGAGGCGAGGGCGGAATCCTCACGAACGCGCTGGGCGAGCGGTACATGCAGCGATACGACCCCGCGCGCATGGAGCTCTCGACGCGCGACCGCGTGGCGCTCGCGGGCTTCACCGAGATCGCGGAGGGTCGCGGCACCGAGAAGGGCGGCGTCTACCTGGATGTCTCGCACCTCCCCCGCGAGCGCATCCTGCAGCAGCTGCCGCGCGTGTACCGCACGCTCATCGACCTGCAGATGCTTGACATCACCACCACGAAGATGGAGATCGCGCCGACCGCCCACTACTCGATGGGCGGCGTGTGGGTCGCCCCGGATGACCACAGCACCGGCGTCGACGGGCTCTACGCGATCGGCGAGGCATCCTCCGGTCTGCACGGGGCCAACCGACTGGGCGGCAACTCGCTCATCGAGCTGCTCGTCTACGGTCGCATCACCGGTGCGCATGCCGCAGCGCACGTCGCCGCGCGCACCGACGTGCACCGCGACCCCGCCGCGGTCGCGGCGGCTCGCACCGAGATGGAGGCGTTCCTCGGAGCGCAGGGCACGGAGTCCGCCCGTCGTCTGCAGCGCGACCTGCGCAACCTCATGAGCGAGCACGCCGGCGTCGTGCGCAGCGGAACGGGCCTTCAGGAGGGCCTCGAGAAGCTCGCGGTGCTGGAGCAGCGAGCGCAGCACGTGACGGCGCATCCCGACATCGCGGGCTTCGACGACCTGGCGCACGCCTTCGACCTGCTGGGGTCGCTGCTGGCCGCGCGCGCCACGCTCGAATGCGCGCTCGAGCGCCGAGAGACTCGCGGCTGCCACAACCGCGCCGACTTCCCGGAGACGGATCCCGCCATGCAGGGCAACTTCCTGTGGTCACCGGGCGCGGGCGCCACCTTCGAAGCCCTCGCTCCCGCACCGGACAGCTTCCGCGCCCTCGCAGAGGTCGAGGTCGACGACTCGGCGGCGGGCAAGCTCGTCGAGTAGCGCTCGCGCCGGTCGCCGCAGCCGCCGCGCGTCCGACATCTCACAGCGTTCGCTGGCAGGCTTGCACCATGGCGCGGCCGACACTGCCGCCGTCGCACCTCAGGAAGGCACATCATGCACCTCATCGCCGCCGCAGCGCACGACTCGGGCGTTGCGCTCGACAACCCGTTCGCGCTCCTCATCCTCGTCTCGTCGGTCGCTGTGACCGCAGCGTTCCTCGCGCTGGTCGGCGGCTTCGCGCTCGTCGTGACGGGGCACGCCGAGTGACGGTCTCGCGCAGCCGCGCGTGAGCGGCCGAGGGACGCTCCGCACGCGGCTGCTCACCGCACTCTCCGGTGACCCCGAGGGCACTCCCGCGTGGGTGCGCGAGCTCGCCGAGGGTGATGACGCGGGGCACTTCGCCGAAGACGGCGCCGCATGGACCGCCCACGCGGGCATGGCGACCCTCGTCGCCGGCATCCGAGCGCTGCTGCTGCAGGCGCTCCACCCCGGTGCGATGGCCGGCGTGCACGACTGGTCGAGCTACCGACGCGATCCGCTCGGTCGGCTCGCCGGCACCGTGCGGTGGGTCGTCTGCGTCACCTACGGCTCGACCGAGCAGGCGCAGCGCGAGACCGCGCGGGTCGCGCGCTTCCACGCGCGGGTCGAGGGGAGCTACGTCGACGGCAGCGGCGACCAGCGCTCCTACAGCGCGGCCGATCCCGGGCTCGCCGACTGGGTGCACCTCGCGTTCACGGATGCGTTCCTCACCTGCCAGCAGACCTGGGGCCCGCGCGGACCAGCGGGCCGCATCCCCGGAGGGCCCGACGCGTACGTGTCCGAGTGGGCAGCGGCGGGCCGGCTGATGCGGGTCACCGACCCGCCCACCACCGCCGCGGAGCTCCGCCGTCGCATCGACGGCTACCGGGAGCGCGGCGAGCTGCGAGGCGACCAGCGCGTGCACGAGGTGGTCGCGTTCCTGCGGCAGCCACCGATGGGCGGCGCCGCGGGCGTCGGCTACCGGCTGCTGTTCGAGGCCGCGGTCGCGACGCTGCCGCGCCCGTATCGCCGCCTGCTCGGCGTCCGCCGCTCGGTGCTGCCCGTCGTGACTGCGACCCGCGTCGTGCTCGCGATCGCCGGCCGTGCGCTCGCCTCGGGTGACGGCCGGCCTGCGCACGCGTGGGCGCGGCAACGGCTGCGGCGGCTGCACGACAGCAGCGGCCGAGACCGCTCGTGACCGCCGAGCCCAGCCTGCTCCTCCGCCACCATTCCTGAGCAACCCCGCACCACAGACCTGGAGTCACCATGCCCCGCACCATCCTGCTCACCGGCGCCTCGGACGGCATCGGCGCAGCATCCGCACGCCAGCTCACGGAGCGTGGCCACCGGCTGCTGCTGGTCGGCCGCTCCCCCGAGAAGACCGCTGCCATTGCTCGCGAGATCGGCGCGCAGCACTTCATCGCGGACTACGCGCGGCTCGACGACGTGCGCAGGCTCGCCCGAGAGGTCGCAGAAGTGACCGACCGCATCGACGTGCTCGCCAACAACGCCGGTGCACTGCTCGGTCGACGCACGGTCACGGTCGACGGCAACGAGGCGACCCTGCAGGTCAACCACCTCGCCCCGTTCCTCCTCACCCAGCTGCTGCTGCCGCAGCTGCAGGCGGGGCAGGGCATCGTCGTCAACACCTCCAGCTCCGCGGCGCATCGGCTTGCCCGCTTCGAGATCGACGACCTGCAGTGCGAGCGCTCGTACGGTCCGAACCGCGCCTACGGCAACGCGAAGCTCGCGAACATCCTTCACGTGCGCGGCCTGCAGGCGCGCTACGGCAGTGACGGCATCAGCGCCGTCGCCTTCGACCCCGGCCTCGTGCGCACGAGCTTCGCCGTCGAGAGCACGAGCATCCTGCGCCTGGCCTATCGCACGCCGCTTGCGCGCCTGCTGCTCATCAGCCCCGAGCAGGGCGGCACGAACCTCACGTTCTTCGCCGATGGCACACCCTGCACGACCTGGCAGCCGGGCAGGTTCTACACCGAGCGCTCCCCCGCGTCACTCGCGCAGACGAATCCGCTCGTGCACGCCGACTGGCTCGTGGACGAGCTGTGGGAGCGCAGCGAGGCGCTCGTCGCCGAGCAGCGCTCAGCGATCTGACCGTGGATGGGGCGCGACCGCGAGCGTGAATCCCTGCGCTCGCAGTCGCTCGACGAGCACATCCCCCATCGCGACCGCCGGGGTCAGCACGCCGCCGGCCGTCGTGCACCGATCGCCGTCGACGGCGAGCGAGAGCCCCGCCTGCCCGAGCATCACCGCGGTGGCGGCGTACCCCGGATCGCCCTGCGCGGCGACGACGGCTCGATAGACGCGTCCGCTCGATGCGCGCGTCGTGGTCTCCAGCCGGAACGAGCCCGAACTGCGCCGCTGCTCCGAGGGGCCATCGCCGGGCGCCGGCAGCACGCGGTCGACGATGCTGCCGAGCCAGGGCGTCGCCATGACTGCTGCGCCGACCACCATCCCCGCGGCGATCGCCGCGGCGCGGATCCTTCCGCCAACGCGTCGGCCGGTCGGCAGCACCTCGCGATAGCGGAAGCGATCCCCGTAGCCACCGCCCAGCGCGTCGGAGCGCCGGACCACGCGCGTGTTGTACCCCGCCATGACGAAGGGAGCGTTCCACTCCCCCGTCTCCGCATCGAGGAACGGACGCCGCACGTCGGGCTGACCCGCTGCGATCGGGGCCCCACCGCTCAGCGCTGCCGGATCCGCGACGATGCGTCCGAGCGCCGGATCCGCACCGACCCTGCGCTGCTGCAGCCGCAGGGAGTCCACCGTGCCGCCGCTGACACCGCCGCGCGCGTGCCGCACCCGCATGGTGGTGTCCCCGAGCGCTCCCGCGCCGTCCGCCCGTGCCCGGCCGTGGAGCAGGTGCACGGCCAGATCCGACGGCACCGAGTCGAAGCCGCAGGAGACGACGATCCTGGCTCCGCTCGCGCGGGCCGTCTCGTGGCAGCGCTCGATGAGCTCGCGCACGAACAGCACCTCGCCGGTCAGGTCGGCGTAGTCGGTGCCCGCCGCCGCGCACGCGGATGCCAGCGGCACGCCGTGCCGCTGGTACGGGCCCACGGTCGTCAGGACCACGCGCGAGCGCTCCGCGAGCGCCCGCAGGGAGTCCTCGTCCTCACTGTCCGCGAGCAGCAGCGGCCAGGCTGCGGCACTCGGTCCGAGCCCGTCGCGCACCGCCTCCAGTCGCTCGCGCGAGCGCCCGGCGAGCCCGACACGCAGTCCGGTGGGCGCGGCCCGCACAAGATGCTCGGCCACCAGGCGGCCGACGAACCCGGTCGCACCGAAGAGGGTGAGGTCGAGGTCGCGTTCGTGTGCCATCGGGCCAGTGTGGCATCGCGCGATCGGCCGACCTCGACCGGCATCCTCACCGGGGGCTGATAGGAGTCGCGTCTATCGTCTGCCCATGATCTCCACGCGCTCCGCCCTCGCCACCGCAGCCCTCGTCGCTGCCGTGCTGCTCTCCGGCTGCACGGGCAGCAGCCCCGACGATGCCGCGCCTGCCGCCGACAGCGCCCCCGCCGAAACCGCCGCCCCGGGAGCCAGCGGCGAGACCGGCGCGGCAGAGACGCCCGCCGATGGCACGCGGACCACGCTGATGGCCGTCGTCGGCAGCGCCGACGATCCGGAGGCATACGCGATCGGCATCCTGGACGAGACCGGCGCCCTGCGCACCTCCGTGCCCGCGGGCGACTACTCGCTCACGTTCGTCGACCGCTCGCAGCTGCACAACTTCCACCTGATGGGCGAGGGCGTCGACGTCGCCACCGAGGTGCAGGGCACTGATGAGTCGACCGTAGAGGTCACGCTCGTGGCAGGCACCTACGAGTACGTCTGCGACCCCCACTCGGGCACCATGAGTGGCGTGCTCGAGGTCACCGGCTGATCGGTCAGCCCGCGACACTCACGCACCGACGCACGGGTCGACGGTCTCGAAGCCCATCTGCGTCGCCACCTCGAGCATGCGCGCATCGTGTGACGCGACGATGAGACCCTCGATGCCCGAGCGCAGCGCCGCCCCGAGGTGGATCGCGTCGAGCGTGCGAACGTGCGGCACGATCGCCTCCGCCTCCATCAGCACGGCGTGATCGACCGGGATCAGACCGATGAAGTCGAGCACCTCGTCGCGCACGGCGAACGGCACGAGCTCGCGCCGCGCGAGGCGAGTCAGCTCGGTCTTGATCAGCCGGGACGAAACCAGCTCGTGCGCCTCCGCGGCATCCTCGAACCAGGCCACGGCAGGCGCAGACTGGCGGAGCATCGCGTGACCGGCGACCGAGGTATCGACGTAGAACGCCGTCACCACGACCCCCGCAGATCGTCGAGGATCTCATCGATGGTCTCGGCCGAGCGCAGCTCGTGCGGTGGCAGGCTCGCGAGGTTCGGACGACCGGTGCGCTTCGGCGGAGTGATCTGCGTCGACGAGCCGACAGGCTCCACGCGCGCGATCGGCCGGTTGTGCGATGTGATGGTGTAGCTCTCCCCTGCCTCGACGTCGCGCAGCATCTGAGCAGGATTCTGACGGAGCTCTCGCACCGAGACAGTCCTCATGTCGCAAGTGTAGATCACTGGTCTACTTTCCGCTGGAGTCTGAACGCACGAACGCAGCGGATCGGTCTGCGCACCACTTCGGCAGCGCCGTGGAGCAGAGGTCACTCAGGCTGCGAGTGAGCGCATGATCCGGCTGCACGCGCCCTGCCTCGGCGAGGTACGCGAGCGCATGCGGGCGCTTGCCGTTCGCCCACAGCAGCCATGCGACCACGCACAGCAGCGACGGCCTGAAGGCGACGGGAGCATGCGCCGCAACCTCGCGGAACAGGGCGATCCCGCGCCCGACTCGCGCGCGATCGGGCTTCTCATCCGCGTGCCCACGGAAGCAACACCCCGCGGGCGTGCCCGGCACCGCATCGGCCACCGCCATGCCCGCGAAGAGCTCCTCGGCGGGGCGCCGACTCCTGGCGGCGTGACGCACGACCGGCACGAGGTCGTGCACGTGCGACGTCGCCGCATCCCAGCCGAACGCGATCTGCATCGCCATCTGCTCGGGCAGCGCCGGCCAGAGCGACAGGAACAGCAGCTGCGCGAGCATCTCCGGGTCGGGGCGGCGCGGGTCCTCGTCGAGGCAGGTCTCCACCAGACCCATCGAGATCGTCAGCGCCTCGCCGTGCCTGGGCACATCGAGCAGCACCACGGCCGATCCGTAGCGTGCGCTCGTCCGGATCGAGAGCTTCGGCAGCGCGTCGCGCATCGCCTCGAACTCGTCGAGCACCGCGTTCGTCGTCGCGTCGTCGACGCGCGGGAGGTGCACACGGCCGCCGTCCGGAGCCTGCTTGAGATCGTGAAGCATGCGCGCAGTCTCATCGAGTCGGGCGAGCGCCGCGGCGCGGTGCGGCTCACCTGTGGATGGCCGTGCGCGTCACCGGCGAATTGCGCCCTTCTCGCATGGCAATGAGCCGAGCATCGCCGGTGAGCAGCGGCGCAGCCGACCCACTGCAGCGACTCACGCCGCGTCGCCGGGCTGCACATCCACCTCGAGCACCGCCCAGCCCCTGGGCTGCAGCGTCAGCTCGCCCCGGCCCAGCTCGCACTCCCCCGCGACGGCGCGCGCCGCATCCGCCGATGGCATCGTCACGGGCTCGTCCTCGAGGTTGAGCGCCGTGATGAGCCCGTGCTCGCCGGTCGCGGTGCGCAGCACGATGGAGCCGTTCGCGACGTGCACGGCATCGGTGTGCGCGGTGGTGAGCCACGGGTTGCGACGCCGCAGCGCGAGCAGCTCGCGGTGCACGTCGAGCAGGTGCTGCGCGGCTGCCTCCAGCCCGTCGCGCGCGGGCGGCTCGTCCGGGAACTCGGGCCGCACGGCGTCGTCGCCGCCCTCGCGCTCCTCCTTCACGGCCTCCCAGCCGTACTCGTCGCCCGCGTAGATCGCCGGGGTGCCGGCGACCGTGCACAGCACGGCGAGGGCGTGCGGCACGAGGTCCGGCCCGATCGCGGAGGCGATGCGCGTCACATCGTGGTTGCCGAGGAAGGTGTAGGGCACGAACGAGCGCAGCAGCTCGTTGCTCCGACCGATGGCGTGCTCGAGCTCGAACAGGTTGCCGTCGGCGATGCCGTGCCACAGCCCCTGCCACAGCTCGTACTGGGTGACGGCGTCGATCGTGGAATCCTGCACGAACGCCGGGTAGTCGCCGTGGATCACCTCGCCGAGGAACCAGGCGTCGGGATGCCGCTCGCGCACGCGCGGCAGCACCGCCGCCCAGAACGCGGTCGGCACCGCGTACGCGGCATCGAGTCGCCAGCCGTCGGCGCCTCGACCGAGCCAATGGCGCATCACGTCGACCACGAGATCCTGCACCGCTGGCGAGTCGTGATCGAGCTCGACGAGCGCGCCGTGCCCCTCGAACACCTCGACCTCGCCGCTCTCGCCCAGCCGGAACCAGGCCGCCTCGGGCGCCCCCTGCGGGTCGGCGTGTGCCGCCTGGAAGGCCGGATGCTCGCGGCCCACGTGGTTGAAGACGCCGTCGAGCAGCACGCGGATGCCGCGCTCGTGCGCCGCCGAGATCAGCCGATCGAAGTCGTCGTCGTCCCCGAGCCTCGGATCGATGCGGAAGTGGTCGATCGTGTCGTAGCCGTGCGTGCTGCTGGCGAAGACCGGGCCGAGGGCGATGCCGTTGAGCCCCAGCTCGACCACGTGATCGAGCCACGCCTCGATGCGCGGCAGCCGGTGCACGACATCCGGCTCCTGCCACTCGCGGATCGGGGCGCCGGTGAACCCGAGCGGGTAGACGTGCCACCACATCGCGCTCGCGCTCCAGTGGTCGGTGCTCTGCTGATCGGTCATACCGACATCCTGCCGCCCTCGACGGTGCGGCGCGCGCCGACGCGGCAGACTGGAGCGATGACCACCCGCGTGCTGCTGCTGAGCGACACCCACCTGCCGGTGCGAGCGAGGGCGCTGCAGGAGCAGGTGTGGGGGTTGGCGGAGGCGGCGGATGTCGTTATCCACGCCGGCGACTGGGTGGACACCGCGCTGCTGGACGAGCTCAAGCAGCGCGCGCGAGAGCTGGTCGGCGTCGCCGGCAACAACGACGGCGAAGCGCTCTGTGAGCGGCTCGGCGAGGTGGCGCGCGTCACGATCGACGGCGTGCGATTCGCGGTCACCCACGAGACGGGAGCGGCCGCAGGGCGCGAACGGCGCTGCGACGCGCGCTTCGGCCCCTCGAGCGATGAGCCCGCCGACGTGCTCGTCTTCGGACACTCGCACATCCCCTGGGACAGCACCGCGGCATCCGGCCTCCGCCTGCTGAATCCCGGTTCCCCCACCGACCGGCGGCGGCAGAGCGTCGGCACCGTCATGCTCGTCGACGTCGCTGACGGCGCAGTGCGCTCGGTCGAGATCGTGCCCACGCCGCGCTGAGGACGACGCGCTCGGCGAGCCCGTCGAGCGCTGCCGACTCCCGGACCGCACTCAGGTCGTCGTGACACGGTGAGCGACATGACCGACACCGACGCGATCACGACCGTCTCAGAGATCATGCGCTCCACCAGGATCGCCGCGCTCTCCTACATCTCCGTCGAGGGCGACCTCGTCTCCACGCCCATGGGCACGCAGGACTTCGACGAGCCCGGCACCGTCTGGTTCCTCACCGAGCGCTCCACCGACAAGGTGCGCGCGCTCGCGCAGGATCCGCGTGTCAACGTGCACTACGCCGGCAAGGGCGGCTGGGTCTCCCTGGCGGGCACGGCCCGCTACGTCGACGACCGCGAGCGGCTGCGCGAGCTGTGGGATGCGTCGGCGGAGGTCTTCATGGACGGCTCCCCCGACGATCCGGGCAACGGTCTGCTCGAGGTCACGGCGACGAGCGCCGAGTACTGGGATTCGCCCGGCGCCATCGCGACCGCGGTGCAGCTCGTGAAGGGCTTCGTCAGCGACGCGACGCCCGATCTCGGCGACAGCGGCGTGGTCTCGCTCTAGTCGCGCCACCGATCGCGCTCGTGCACGAGTCAGACCCGGGCGAGACAGTGCCCGGCCCTGTGGCACCCGATGCGGCGGGGCGCGCCGCGATCGAACGCGCGCGCGCCGTGCTGCGCGAGACTGCGGGACGCCTCGCCGACGCCGGCGCGCGCGACGAGGCGCTGGCTCGGTTCGAGCAGCCGAAGGCGCTGCTGGGTGTCGTCCCCCGCAGGCCGCGCATGCGCGCGATCGGGCGCGCTTGGCGGCTGGGCGCACTGCTGCTGCAGGCGGACGGGTCGGTCTGGGAGACGGGCATCTCCACGCGCGTCGCGGAGCCCGGCAGGCCGCAGCACCACACCGCATCGGTCGAGATCCGTCGCGCCTACCGTGCAGCGGCGATCGCCGGCGGCTTTCCCATGGGCGAGACGATCAACCACGGCATCACACCCATCGAGCTCGACGAGCGGCTGCTCGTGGGCGCCGGACCGCTCCGCATCCGCGACGGTGCGGCGTGGGTGCACTGGGGCAAGGATGCCCCGGTGCCGCTTGAGCGGTACCTCGACGACCTCGGCGACCTGCTGCTGCATCCGCCGCAAGGCGCATAGGCGCACGGCAGCCGATCGGTGCCGCGGGTGCGTCGAACTGCCGCGGGTGCGCCGAGCTGCCGCGATTCGGATGGCAGGATCGGGAGCATGACTGCCGCTCCCGTGCCCGCCCCGTTCTTCGTCGCGCTCGGCGACGGCCGCTACCGCCCGACCGAGCATGCGAGCGGTGCCTGGCAGCCCGGAGAGATGCACTTCGGGCCGCTGAGCGGATTGCTGACGCACGCGATCGAGCAGCACCGCGAGCAGGTCGGCGGCGCGCCCCTGCTGCTGGCACGGGTGAGCTTCGACATCCTCGGCTTCCTCGCGCTGGACGAGACCGCCGTGCGGGTCGAGACGCGGCGCCCCGGCCGCACGATCGAGCTCACCGAGGCCACCGCGTCGATCGCGGGACGCGATGTCGCGGTCGCGCGCGCGTGGCACAGCGTCGCGAGTGAGACCGAGGTCGTGGCCGGGGGCGCCGACCTGCCGATCCGGCCCGTCGACGAGTCGCGCGCAGCCGATTTCGGCGTGGACTGGGGCGGCGGCTACGTGCACGCGCTCGAGTACCGCGTGTGCGGCGAGCAGCAGCCGGGCCGCAACCGTGCCTGGCAGCGCACGCCGCATCCGCTCGTCGAGGGCGAGCAGGTGTCGCAGCTCGCTCGCTGGATCGGGCTCGTGGATGCGGCCAACGGCGTGGCCGTGCGCGAGCACCCGCGCGAGTGGATCTACCCGAACCTCGATCTCACGATCCACCTGCACCGGCAGCCGGAGGGCGAGTGGGTCGGCTTCGACACCACCGTGGTCTTCGGGCCCACGGGTCAGGGCGTGACGAGCACGGCGCTGCACGACGAGCGCGGCCATGTCGGGCGGGCAGCGCAGACGCTCACGGTGCGGCCGACGCCGCGCTGAGGCCCGAGAGCTGCGACGGGCTACGGCTGCGCCGCGCAGCGCTCCACCACCCAGTCCAGGAGCGCATCGCGCTGCGCCTCTGGCGAGGGAAGGACGAGATCGATCGGGTCGCCGTCGATCGCCGCCCGCAGCCGGAAGAGCGTGCCCTGCTTGTCCTCCGCGATGGCGTGCAGATCGCACCGGCCCGGTTCCAGCGGGATCGCGACCTCGGTGGGCGGGGCGCCCGGGTCGATCTCCAGCCCGATGGGCAGCTGCTCGACGCGGGCGTCGGATGCATCGACGGGGGTCAGGAGCACGGTCGCGTCGATCGCGGCCAGACCGCCGCTCCGCTCGCCCACCGGCTCGATGCGCAGCCGCACGACCGCCGGCCCGGCCCCGTCAGCCGGGATGCTGGGCTCGAGCCAGCGGATCCGCGCGACCGTCTCCGTGAACGCCCGCAGGTCGCAGGCCTGATCGTCGATGGCCTCGAGCTGACCGAGCGGATCCTCTGGCACCCGCTCGAGCAGCGTGCCGTCATCGAGCCGGAGCTCGGCGCTGTGCTCGAGCGGCTGCTCGTCGCAGGTCGCATCGGGCAGCTGCAGCCGCAGATTGCGTCGCAGCCCGGGCGGGATCTCTGCAGGGTTCTCCGTCGTCATCGGTGCCGCCCAGCGGCTGGAGGCGTACCTCGCGCGCACGATCCTGATCGGTGCATCCGACTCGTTGGTCACCCGCAGCTCGATGTGGCCCGTCGCGACGTCGCCACGCAGCTGCAGGACCTCGACGAGGACCTCCGGCGCTGCGCGCTGGGCCGAGCGGCTCGGAACTCCGCTGGGTTCGGGTTCGCCGGACGGCGATGCGCACCCGACGAGGAGCACCGCAGCGCCGAGCATCAACGCCGCGCCTCGCCCCCGAAGCCGCTGCACGCCGTCATCGTGGCATCCGGCGCGCTCGCGCGCCAGGCCGGGAGATGCAGGTGATCGCGCGTTCACACGGGCACTTCTGCCCATCGTGCCGCGCAGCGCAGGCGGCTAGCGTGATCCTCGCCGGTCACGAACTCCTGGCGCAGCTCGGAGTCGGCGCCGCTGGCGGCTGGTCTCCCCGTCGAGCCGTCGGCGGCCTCTCGACGCCTACTCGCTCAGCGCCTGCTCGATGGCCTGCTCCACGTCGTCGAAGTTCTCCAGCTCGATGCGCTGCCCGTCGAGGAAGAAGGTCGGCGTCCCCTGCACTCCGGCCTCCACACCAGCCGTGTAGTCGAGCGCGATCCGGTCCGCCACCTCCTCCGACCCCACTGCGGCGTCGTATGCGGCCATGTCCAGGCTCAGCGCTTCGGCGTACCCGCGGAAGACAGCCCCGGCATCGTCGCTCTCCGCCCACTCGGCCTGCGACTCCAGGAGGCGATCGTGCATCGCCTCGAACTCGCGCTGCTGGGCAGCGGCCTCGGCTGCGGCGGCGGCGAGCACCGCGTTCGCATGCATCTCCAGCGGGAAGTGGCGCACGGCGAAGGTCACGCGGCCCTCGTAGCGATCGCGCAGATCCTCGACGATCGGGTGGAACTGCGCGCACGTCGGGCACTGGTAGTCGAAGAACTCCACCAGCACGGGAGCGCCCTCCCCGGCGTCGTCGAGCACGTGCGTGGACTCCTCGACGAGCGATCCGGCAGCCTGCCCCTGCCCCTGCGACCCCTCCCACGGACGCACGACGAGCAGTGCGACGGCGATGATGACAACGAAGGCCCCGACAACGGCGGCGATGCTCACGAACGCGTTCTTCGACATGGTCTCCAGGCTATCGGGCGCTGAGCCAGCATCCGCTTCGCTCCAAGCGCGGACGCCAGGAGTACGCTCGCCCGCGTGGAGCTCGAGTTCACGGCCGTCGCGATCGAGTGGCGCGGGCCTGCGCCATTCGTCTTCCTGCCCGTGCCGACCGATGAGGCCGAGATCATCCGGGAGAGCGCAGGTGAGCTGACCTACGGCTGGGGCGTGATCCCGGCGCAGGCATGGATCGGCCGCACGTCGTTCACGACCTCGCTCTTCCCCCGCGACGGCGGCTACCTGCTCCCCATCAAGGTCGCGGTGCAGCGCGCCGAGGGCGTCGGCATCGGCGATCGGGTGACTGCGCGGATGCACCTGGGGCGCTGATGCTCGACCGTCAGCGGCGCCGAGTAGCATCGGCGGCGCCACGGTCAGAGGCACCGGGCGGGAGGAGGCGGGATGGGCCTCGCAGCACGGATCGGCGCTCGCGGCGCCGAGGCCTCGACGACCATCGAGCGCACCATCCACCGGCTGGCGAAGCCGGCCGCGATCGCACTCGCGCCCGTGCTGCTGCGGCAGGCGAAGCAGCTGCAGCAGAGCCTCGTCTGGCTGCCGGAGCCGGCTGGTCGACGCCACGGCACGATCGATGCGCCCGATCCCGACAGCGCGGGCACGCCGCTGCGCCTGCTGGCGATCGGCGATTCGACGGCAACGGGCGTTGGTGCCGAACGGCTCGAGGACGGCCTCGTGCTGCAGACCGCCGCGCGACTCTCCGTCAGCGAGCAGCGGCCCGTCGCGTGGCGCATTGTCGGCCTCGAGGGGTCGAGCGCCGCACAGGTGCTCGCAGACCAGCTGCCGAAGGTCGACGGCGAGTGGGACGCGATCCTGCTGCTCGTCGGTGCCAATGATGCGCTGCAGCTCGTCGGCCGTCGTGCGTTCGGCACCACCATCCGAGCGCTCCTCGACGGACTCGCGGCGCATCTCTCGCCCGGCGGTGTGATCGGCATCTCCGGCACACCGCAGATCGACACCTTCGTGTGGCTGCCGCAGCCGATCCGCTCGCTCATCGGCGGCCACGCGCGCACCCTCGACGACGTGCAGCAGCGGATCGCCGCAGCCGACGCGCGCGTGATCCACCTGCCCACCCCCGCGATCGTCGATCCGAAGCAGCATGCGGCCGACGGCTTCCACCCCTCGGCCGCCGGCTACCGCCTGTGGTCGAGCATCGTGGCACCGCGCCTCGCAGGCGCGCTCCAGCGCCGCGCCGGCCTGCTGCCGGTGCGCCACGGGATCGTGCCGCCCTACCTGCTGGAGCATCTTGCGGCGGCAGCGATCCCGACCGCCTCGATCGTCGCCGAGCGCACCCTCGGCCTCGACCTCGACATCCGCTCCGGTCGCCGAGCACAACCCGCTCCCCGCCCGAACCTCGTGCCCGACGCCCCCGCGCGCGTCCCCGGCGAGCCCGCGCCGCAGCGCGCCGTCAGCGATGCGCGCGGCTCGACGGACCTGCCGGGGCAGCTCGTGCGCGCAGAGGGCGACGCCGGGACGGGCGACACCGCCGCCGATGAGGCCTACGACGGTCTCGGCGCCAGCTGGTCCATGCTCATGGATGCGTTCGAGCGCGACTCGCTCGATGGCGCCGGCATGCCGCTGCGCGCCACGGTGCACTACGGCCAGCAGTACGCGAACGCCTTCTGGGATGGCAGTCGCATGGTCTTCGGCGACGGCGACGGCGAGGTCTTCGCCGGCTTCACCGCAGCGGTCGACGTGATCGGGCACGAGCTCGGCCACGGCGTCATCGCGTCCACTGCCGACCTCGTCTACCGCGACCAGTCCGGCGCGCTCAACGAATCGATCGCAGACGTGCTGGGTTCGCTCGTGAAGCAGCACGCGCTCGGTCAGACCGCCGATGCTGCGGACTGGCTCATCGGATCGGGCGTCTTCACCGAGCGCGTGCAGGGCAAGGCGCTGCGCTCGATGGCTGCGCCCGGCACCGCCTACGACGACCCGGTGCTCGGCAAGGATCCGCAGCCGGCGCACATGCGCGACTTCGTCGTCACCGGTGACGACCTCGGCGGCGTGCACATCAATTCGGGCATCCCGAACAAGGCCTTCCACCTCGTCGCCACCACGATCGGCGGCAGGTCCTGGGAGGCGGCGGGGCAGATCTGGATGGATGCGCTCACGGGTGGCCTCTCCCCGACCGCCGACTTCGCGGCGTTCGCGGCTGCGACGGAGGGGGCATCCGTTGCCCGCTTCGGCGACGACGCCGGCGAGACGCGCGCGGTGCGGGCGGCGTGGAGCGCGGTCGGTGTCACCGAGGACGCCTCGGGGCCGGGTGTTGCAGCCGCCGACGCGATCAGGCTGGCGCGCACCGGCGGGATGCTCGGGCAGACGCGGGCTGCGGTGCTCGAGCTGCAGGTGATCCCCGGCGACGATCGTGAGCAGCTGAGCACGCTCGTCGCCTCCGGTGTGCTCGAGGAGCTCGAAGCGCAGACCCTGCCGGACGCGCCGCTGTGGCGAGTCACGGTCGAGACGACGTGCGACGTGACCGTGGCGGAGCCGCTGCTGCCGGACGAGGTGCTCGCGCTCTTCCGGCGCCTGCTCGAGCTGGGCGACGAGCCGCCCGCGCCCTGACGCGCGCGCCGCCTGCCGCGCCTCGCGGCACGCACCGCGCCGCCGCGCTCGACGCCCTCACGCGCCGCGGGTGCCACCGCGTGTCAGGTTGTTGCACTTCCACGGCGGAGAAAGTGCAACAAGCCGACACGCGCGCCCGGCGGATGCTCGGCGGATGCGCGTTGCGGCGCGCCTCGCCAGCCGCCGCCCGCGGCGGGCGGCGGCGCGAGGCAAGCGGTCGCTGTGGAGAGCGGCGACCGCCGGCGCGGCCGCTGTGCCAAGTTGCCCGCGTGGTCGACGATCTGCCGGAAGCGCTGCCAGGCGCCGGGTTCAGCTTCCGCGCGGGGCTCGAGCACGGGCTCACGCCCGGCAAGCTGCGCGGCGCGTCGTTCGTGGCGCCGTTCCGCGGCATCCGCACGCTCAAGCGACCCGAGACCCTGGTCGATCGCGCCGTGGCGTTCGCGCCACTGCTGCGGCCATGGCAGTGCATCGGCGGCATCTCGGCGCTGGCCCTGCTCGGACTGCCGGTCCCGTGGCGGCTATCGCGTGGCGCGACGGTGGAGGTCCTCTCCCTCAAGGGCCGAGGCCACCCGAACCGTGAGGGCGTGCGCGTCGAGCGGATCCTCGGCTCCCTGGCCGAGACCTGCGACGCGGAGGGCGTTCGCGTGGTGTCCCCGGCGCTCGCGTTCGCGCTGATGGGGAAGCGCTGCACCGTGCACGAGCTTGTGAGGATCGGCGACGCGATCGTCACCACCGCCGACAACTACCCCGAGCGACGCCTGCCCGCGCCGCTCGCGACGCCCGAGGCGCTCCGTGCCATGGTCGATCGATGGGACGGCAGACCGGGAGCCGCGACGCTGCGCGAGTCGCTGCCGCGCATCCGCACTCGGGTCGAGTCGCCGCGCGAGACGGACATGCGCCTGTTCATCACGGATGCCGGGCTACCGGAACCGGAGGTGCAGATCGAGGTGTTCGACCCCGAGACCGGACGGCGGCTCGGGCGCGCTGACCTGCTCCATCGCGCCGCGCGCGTCGTCGAGGAGTACGAGGGCGAAGGGCATCGGTCGAAGGAGCAGTGGGATCGCGACATCCAGAAGTATCGCGACTTCGAGCGCATCGGCCTGCACGTCGTGCGGGCGACGAATCGCGACTTCGTGCCTACGCCCGACCGGTGGCTGGCCGATCTCGCGGCAGTGCTCCGCCGCCGGACGCCGTGATGCACGGTCGCCCTGGCCGCCCGCCGGCACTCCGCAACCCGCATGCACGCCGCCGCGCGCCCGCACGCCGCAACCCGCCCGCACCCGGCCGTGCGCCACAGCCCGGCGCCCCCGCCGCGGCATCCCGCGCCCGAGTCGGGTTGTTGCACTTCTCAGGCCTCGAAGGAGCAACAACCTGACACGCGTCGCTCGGCGCGGCGGCGCGGCGGCGCGGCGGTGCGGCGGCGCGGCGGTGCGGCGGCGCGGCGGTGCGGGGCGCGGCGGCGCGGGAGCGGGCCGCAGCAGGCGCCGGCGGCGCAGGCGGGCGCTCAGCGCGCGGCAGCGCGCATCGCGGCCTCGCGGATCTCTACCATGTAGGGCGCGACGACCTGCTGGCTCACGCGGCAGTCGGCGACGAAGACGCCGTCCGCACCGGAGGCGAGCCACGCCTCGAGCAGCTGCAGGTCGTCGAGCGATTCGATCACGGCAGCGGATGCCCCCATGCCGCGCGCGATCGCGGCGAAGTCGATCTGCTCGATGAGCATCGGCTCCTCGGCGACCCCGCGAACGGCGTACTGGTGCACCTCCGCGCCGTAGGCCGCGTCGTTCACCAGCACGATGACGCCGTGGCGCACGGTGCGCAGCACGCTGTCCAGGTCGGCGAGTCCCATGAGCGCTCCGCCGTCGCCGGAGATGAGCACGAGGGTCGTCTCGGGCATCGCGACGGCTGCACCGACGGCGCTCGGCAGCCCGAGGCCGATCGTCTGGAACGCGGTGCCGACCATGAGCAGCCTGGAGGGGTCGGCTACCGACAGGTGCGTGGGTCCCCAGCCGATGAAGTGGCCGCCGTCCTGCACGATCAGCCGGTCGGCCGGCAGCATGCGCTCCAGCGCGTGGAAGAGGCTGCGCGGATCGAGCCGGCCGTCCGCCGCGGCGCGATCGCCGGGCTCGCGCTCGAAGTGGATGCCCGTCACGTCGCCGTAGCCGGCGCGGTCCCACGCCGCGTCAGCGTCGCCTGCGCCATCGCCGATCGCGGCGAGCAGCGCCTCGGCCACGAGCCGCGCGTCGCCACGGACGAGCTGGTCGACGCGCGGGTTGGTCGCGGCCGGCTCGAGGTCGACCTGCACGACTCGCGCCGCCGGATCGAAGGCGTCGCCGAACCGGGTCTGAAACTGGTTCAGGCCCGCACCGACCACCAGCACGACATCCGCGCGCTCGATCGCGGTCGCCGCCCGCTCGGACGCGAACCCGCCGGTGATGCCCAGGTGGCGCGCGTCGGGCACGAAGATGCCGCTGCCCAGCGCGCTCGATGCCGTGCGGGCGCCCAACCGGGCCGCAAGCGCACGCAGTGCCGCGGACGCTCCCGCGAGGTGTGCGCCGCGGCCGGCGATGAGCAGCGGGCGCTCGGCGCCGCGCAGCGCCTCGGTGACCCTCGCGATCTGCGCATCGTCGATGCGCGGGGCCGGCGCGCTGGGCAGGGGCAGCGCCTCGTCGCGCTCGCCGTCGCCCTCCAGCATCGCGTGGCCGATGTCGTACGGGATCGCCAGCACGACCGGCCTGCGGTCCGTCAGTGCGAGCTCGACCGCGCGGCGGGCAGCCACGCGAGCGTCGTCGCGACCGACCACGATCGTGCGTGCGCCGACCGCGGTCGCGACCGCCGCCTGATCGATGTCCCACGGGCGCGCTCCCGCCGTCGGCTGGTCGCCCACCACGAGCAGCAGCGGGATGCGCGCCTGCGCCGCCTCCGCCAGGGAGGTCAGCGCGTTGGTATAGCCCGGGCCATACGTGGTGGAGGCGATCGCGAGGCGGCCGGTCGCACGGTAGAACGCATCCGCGGCCGCGACCGTCGCGGTCTCGTGCCGCACGGAGGTCAGCCGCATGACGCCGCGGCGCACCACGGCATGCAGGAACCAGGCGTTGCCGTTGCCCATGAGCGAGAAGACGTCGCTCGCGTGCTGCTCGAGCTCTGCGGCGATGGCGGCGGAGACGGTCGACGGCTCGCTGGCCGGGCCCCCGCCGGGCGTGCGCGCCCCGGTCAGGGCCGCGTCAGACATGGCGGGGTCGACCAGCGCGGCATCGGGCATCGCTGCGTGCGAGAGGGAAGCGTCAGACATGGGGCACTCCGGGAAGAGAGGGAGGCTCGGCGGCGCAGGCTGCTGCGACACGGCACGGAACCTCGTCGATGGGGTCCATGTGTGTCGCGCGCGGCAGCGCGTGGTCCCATTTGTCGAGACCGGCGTCGATGGACGCCTGACCGGTCAACGATAGCGAATGCGTCCGCGCGAGTTGAAGAGACGCGGACCACCGTCAGTCGCGGAAGGTCTCGCGCGCCCGCGTCGGCAGGCCCAGCTGCGCGTCGTGCGGATGCGCGCGCAGGTGCTCTCGCATGCGCGGGATGGCGAAGTCGACCTTGCCGCGCTCTGGAGCGACGATGATGCCGCCGTCGAGCAGCCGCGAGCGCTGCCGCGCGGCATTGCCGGGGATCGCGCCCATCCGCGAGGCGACCTCTGCCGTCGACGCCGGCCCGTCGTCCTCCGCCATGGCCAGTAGGTAGTCGCGATCCCTGCTCGAGAGGCCCCGCAGCGCCGGGACGATGACGCTCTCCCCCATCGCAGCGTGCGCGACCTCCACGGCGTGCTGCACCGCATCCGTCGTGATCTCGCGCGTGCTCGGGGTGTACTCCCATGCGCGAGCGCCGATCGACTGCACGAGATAGGGGTAGCCCTCGCTCGCGCGCGCAGCGCGTTCGAGCGCCTCGTCGCCGATGGCGCGCCCCCGGCCGCGGATCGGCTCCGCGAGCGCGACCCGGGTCTCGGGGAGCGTGAGCGTGTCGAGCCGCACCTGCTGCGCGCGCCGGAAGAACGTGAGGCCGTCGGCATCGAGCGCGGCGGCGATCGACGCGGGCACCCCTGCCGCGACGATCGCGATGCGACGATCCTCGCGCTGCAGGTGCTGCACCGCGATCGCGATGCGCCGCAGCTGCTCGAGCGATTCCTTGGCGACCTCGTCGAGCGAGACCAGCACGCCGGTGCCGCGTGCCTCTGCGAGCTCCACGAGCCGCCCCAGCATGCTCTCCAGCCGTGGCTCGCGCTCGTACTGCGCCTTCACCGCCGTCTGGAGCCCGCCGAGCTGCGCCACCGTGACGCCCGTGAGGTCGCGCGTGACCGCTGCCGCATCCTGCTCGGCGAGCATGGCGGGCAGCCGATCGTGCTCGAGGCCATCGATGAGGCTCGCGTGCAGCGTGCCGTGCACGACCGTCCACTCGTGGGCGAGCGCCGCATCCTCGATGGCGTTGAGCAGCACCGTCTTGCCGACGCCGCGCATGCCCGTCACCAGCGCGGCGCGGAATGGCGACCAGGCGCCCAGGCCGAAGACCTCTCGCCACTCGTCCAGCAGCGCGTCGCGCCCGGCGAGCGTGGGCGGCGAGATCCCGAATCCCGGTCTGAAGGGGTTGTCGTGCACGCGCCCACTCTGCCACTGCCCGCCCACGGCAGCGCACGACACCGCAGCCGCGTGCGCACATCCGGCCCGAGCCGTGGAACGATGGCTGCATGCCCGCGTCGTCGCTGCCCCGAGCCCTGCGCGCGGGATTCGCGATCTCCGCAGCCATGCTCGCGCTCAATCTGCTGGCCGCCGTGCTGATCGGGCTGGGCATCGGGGATGCCGGCGCGCTCAACCTCGCGCGCACCGTGCTGATGTGGCTGCTGATGCCGCCGATCGCCCTCGCACTCATCCGGGTGGGTGCGCTGCGCCATGCGGCGGGGCGGTGGCACGTCGCCGCCGTGGCGCTGTGCTGGCTGGGTGACGGCGCCGGTTCGACCAGCGGCATCACCGTGGTGCTGCTGTCGGCGTTCATGCTCGGCCATCTCGCCTTCATCGCGTCGCTGTGGCCCACCAGGAGGCGCTCGCTCGCCTGGAGCCCGGCCGTCGCCGGCTACGCGTTTGTGGCGCTGCTGGCAGGCGGCATCACGGCAGCGAACGCCGGACCGCTCGCCATCCCGGTGCTCCTGTTCGCCGTCGTGCTCGCGGCGATGGCAGCCTTCGCTGCCATCGATACGCCCGGTCTGCTGGGCGGACTGCTGGTCATGCTCACCGACCTCGTACTCGGCCTCGGCCTGTTCGTGCTCGAGATCCCCGATCCACTGCGCACGTTCGCGGTGCTGGTGCCGTACCTCGGCGCCCAGATGCTGCTCGCCATCAGCCTGCAGCAGCGGTTGCGGCTCTCCGGGCCGCACTTCGCTCTTCGCAGCGCCGCCGCACCGGTGCGCACGACCTCCGGGTATTACCGCACCGAATAGCATTCATCAGTGACACAGGCTGGACTTCTACCCAGTCCTCTGGTGAGATCGAAGCATGCAACAGCTTCCCGGTCCCATCGGCATCCTCGGCGGCATGAGCTGGCACTTGACGATCGAGTACTACCGCGCGGTCAACGAGCGCGTCGCCGCCGAGCGCGGCGGACACGCCTCGGCCCGCATGCTGCTCTCCAGCCTCGACTTCGCCGAGATTCGCGAGTGCCAGCTGCGCGAGGACTGGGATCGTGCCGGAGCCATCCTCGCCCGCGAGGCGGTCGCGCTCGAGCGTGCCGGTGCCGCATCGATCGCGATCGCCACGAACCTCATGCACAAGGTCGCGCCCGCCGTAGAGGCGAGCATCGGGGTGCCGCTCGTGCACATCGCGGATGCCGTGGCGGATGCTGCCACGCGCTCGGGGGCCCGCACGCTCGGCATCGTCGGCGCGCAGTGGGTGATGGCGGAGCACTTCTACGCCGATCGCCTCGCCGCGCACGGCATCGGCACCGTCGTGCCCGCGGCGCAGGTGCAGTCCGAGCTGGATCGCATCGTCTTCGACGAGCTCACGCAGGGCGTCACGACCGATGCCGCGCGTGCGGTCTTCCGTGAGGCGTTCGCCGCACTCGTCGCCGACGGCGCCGAGGCGATCGTGCTGGCCTGCACCGAGATCATGCTGCTGGTGGACGCGTCGGATGCCGCGGTGCCGCTGATCGATTCCTGTGAGGCGCACGCTGGCGCCCTCTCGCGCATCGCGCTCGGAGAGCTGCCCGCGGACGGCCTCGCGCCTGCGGGCGCCGCGTCAGTCGGTCGACTCAGTCCACAGTGACCGCATCGCGTCGAGCACGGTGCTGACCGCCGGCACGCGCTCTGCGCCGCTGCGGTAGCGCAGCGAGACGGTGCGCCCCGTGCTCCTGGCGAGCGGGGCCACCACGACGTCATCGCGCGTGAGCACGCGCAGCGCCATCTCCGGCAGCAGCGTCACCGATCCCGTCGCCGAGACGAAAGCCTGCGCGGCGACGAAGTCGTCGGTCTCGAACTGGATGGTCGGCATGAAGCCGGCGTTCGCGGCGAGTGTCTCGAGGTGGGCGCGACAGCGCGGGCACCCGCCGACCCAGTCGTCGCCCGCAAGCGCCTCGAGCGCGACCGCATCACCCGTGGCGAGCGGATGCCCGGTGGGGAGCACCAGGCGCGAGGCGTCGACCCCCAGCTCGACGCGAGCGAGCTGCACCTCATCGTGGAACTCGTCGTACTCGAACACCACCGCGATGTCGGCGTCGCCGGCCAGCACCGCCTCGATCGCCTCGGGCGGCTCGAGCTCGATCACGCGAGCGCGGAGCTTCGGCACGGCGAGGCCCGCCGCCGCGATCGCACGCGGGACGAAGTCGGCGAGCGCGGAGGGGAACGCGGCGATCGTGACGCTGCCTGCGCCCTCGGCGAGCGAGGCGAGCTCGGCCTCTGCAGAGCCCAGCAGTCCCGCGATGCCGTCTGCATGCCGCAGCAGCCGCTCCCCCGCCTCCGTGAGCGTGACCCCTGTGGACGAGCGCAGCAGCAGCGCCTGCCCCACCTCCTCCTCAAGCAGGCGGATGTGCTGGCTGACAGCAGGCTGCGTCCAGCCGAGCGCTCTGGCGCCACCGGAGACGGAGCCCTCGCGAGCGACCGTGCGGAAGATCAGGATGCGTCGCGGATCAAGCTGCATGCGTCAAGCATGCCGCACCCGCGCGTCGTACGGCCACGTCGCGGTCACTCGCCCGCAAGGCGCACGGGCGCGTCGATCGCTCCCGTCGGTGGCTCGTCGCGCCGCGCCGGGCGACGCGCAGCGACCAGCTCGACCGCGTACATCGCGCCCAGGATCATGCCGCCGCCGATCACGAGCCGCCACGTGAGGCCCTCGCCCCCGAACGCCACGGCGAAGGCCGTCGCCCACACCGGCTCCGCCGTCATGATGACGGCCGCGCGCGTCGCGCTGATGTGCGCCTGTGCCCAGGTCTGCACCCACATCGCGGCGATCGAGGCGAACACCACCATGTAGAGCATCGACGCCCACTGGTCGCCGCTGGCGGGCAGCGTGATGCCGTCGGGCGCGCCGCCGGCGATGCAGATGATCCCGATCACCCACAGCTGCACGACCGAGATGCCGAGCGCGTGCTCGACCCTGGCCCAGCGGGCCGTCGCGATGATGTGGAGCGCGTACGCCAGCGCGCCGCCGAGCGTGAGCGCCTCCCCGAGCCCAAAGGAGATGCCGGTGAGCGTGAGCACGATGAGCCCGGCGGCGGCGACAGCCACCGCGATCCAGGTGCTTCGCCCGATGCGCTGCCGGAACGCCAGCGACGCGATCAGCGGCGTGAGCACGACGTAGACGCCGGTGAGGAACCCGCTCACCGATGCGGGAGTGGTCTCGAGGCCGACGGTCTGCAGGATCTGCGCGGCGGTGTAGAGCACGCCGAGTACGGCGGAGCGCAGGAACAGCGCTCGCCCGAGACGGATGATCCGACGCCAGGCGATCAGGGTCATGACGGCGGCCGCAAGCAGGAACCGCACGCCGAGGAAGTCGAGCGACGGCACGTGCTCGACCAGATCCTTGATGAGGAAGAACGTCGAACCCCACACGATCGTGAGTCCGACCAGCAGCAGGGTCGCCAGACGGGAGGTCTGCGCGTCTGCCACCGCATCAGCCTAGGCGGCTACGGTGGGGCGCATGACCAACGAGCAGCAGATCGAGATCGTCGACAACACCGAGTCCAGCCGCTTCGAGGCGCACATCGATGGAGCGCGGGCCGGGCTGGCCGACTACCGCGACCGCGACGGGGTGCGGTCCTTCACGCACACCGAGGTCGACCCCTCCTTCGGCGGTCGCGGCGTCGGGTCGAAGCTGGTCGACGCTGCGCTGCGCGCGACCATCGCCGATGGCATGCGGATCAAGCCGATCTGCTCCTTCGTCGTCGCCCGCAGCGCCGCGGACGAGTTCGCGGCGCACGTCGAGCGCTGAGCGCAGCGGCGGAGGACGATCGCGGCGCCGGAGACGCCGGGGGCTACTCCCCGAAGCCGTCCGCGGCCAGCGCGTCGATCGCGCCGAGCGCCTCGGCGGCCTGCGCGCCCGTGGCCTCGAAGCGCACCGTGTCGCCCTTGCCAAGGCCGAGGCCGAGCACTCGGAGCATGCTCTTCGCGTCCACGCCGTTGACGGTGACGCGCGCGTCGTAGCCGCTCGCGGCGCGAACGAGCTCCGCAGCCGGCCGCGCGTGCAGCCCGTGCTCGTTCTGCAGCTCGATCTCGAGCACCACGGCGTCGGCGGCGGGGGCCTCTGCCGCTGCATCCCCGGCGGGAGGGTGCGCAGCGGGGGCGGCCGACGGCGCCTGCTCCTCTGCGGCGGCGAGCACCTCTGCGAGGCTCGCTCCCGACTCTGCCGCGACGGATGCCGCCACCGCACCCTCGACGATCGGCGCATCCGCGATCCTGATCCGGTCGCTCTGCTCGGCGAAGTCGAGCGCCGTCTCCGCCGTCAGCACGGCGGAGCCGAGGTCGCACAGCACGACGATGCCCGACCCGCCCTCGGCGGCCGTGAAGGCCGCCTGCACCCGGTCGAAGCTGGTGCCGATGCCCCCGTCGTCGGTGCCGCCGGCGGCCACGATCGCCACCGACGGAGCCATCTGCGCGGCGAGCTCGACGACGCCGTCGGCGATCTTGGCGGAGTGCGAGACGATCACGAGCCCGACGGTCACGGGGTGTCCGCCGCCGCGCGGAGCATCAGCGCGGACGACTCCGCGCCCGGGTCTCGGTGACCCACGGCGCGCTCCCCCAGGTAGGAGGCCCTGCCCTTGTGCGCGACCAGCGGCTCGGTTGCGATGGCTCCGTCGGCAGCTGCCGACGCGGCGGCCTCGAGCACGGCGCGCACGTCGTCGCCGGCACCGGCTGCGGCATCGACCGCGGGCGTCCAGGCATCCACCATCGTCTTGTCGTTCGGCTCGGCCTTGCCGCGGGCGACGATGCCGTCGCGCGCCGCCCCGAGCACCTCGACGAGCGCGGCGGCGTCGAGCTGCTCGCGATCACCGGCGGCCATGGCGCCCTTCAGGAACGCGGTGCCGTAGAGCGGTCCCGCAGCACCGCCGACGGTCGAGATGAGCGTGGTCGCGACGAGCTTCAGCACGGCGCCGGGGGTCGGCTCGCCGTCGAGCGAGTCGAGCTTGCCCAGCACCGCCTGGAAGCCCCGATCCAGGTTCTCGCCGTGGTCGCCGTCGCCGATCGCGCGATCGAGCGCCGTCAGCTCGCTCTTCCGTGCGGCCACCCGAGCCGCGATGGCCTCGATCCAGCGTCGCGTCCAGGCGCCGTCGAGCCCGTTCACCGGCCCCACCGCAGCGCCGCCGTTTCGACCGGCGCGTCATAGAGGTCGAGCAGCTCGTCGTCGACCTTGAGGAGCGTGATCGAGACGCCCTGCATCTCCAGGCTCGTGACGTACGAGCCCACAAGCGAGCGGGCGAGTGTGATGCCGCGCTCCGCGAGCACCTCGGCCGCGCGACGGAACACGATGTAGAGCTCGGACTGCGGCGTGCCCCCCATGCCGTTGACGAGCAGCACCACGCGGTCGTCCTCCGCGAACGGCAGGTCCTCGAGGATGGGCTCCATGAGGCGGTCGACGAGCTGGTCGGCAGGCTCGAGCGCGATCCGCTCTCGGCCCGGCTCTCCGTGGATGCCGATGCCGATCTCGATCTCGTCCTCCGCGAGCTCGAAGCTCGGCTCGCCCGCGTGGGGCACGGTGCAGGGCGCGAGCGCCAGCCCCATCGAGCGCACCTGGCTGTTCACGCGACGTGCGACCTCCGCGACCTGGTCGAGGCTGTCGCCTCGCTCGGCCGAGGCGCCGGCGAGTTTCTCCACCAGCATCGTGCCGGCGACGCCGCGGCGCCCCGCGGTGTAGAGCGAGTCCTTGACCGCGACGTCGTCATCGACGATGACCGACTGCACCTCGATGCCCTCGGCGAGCGCCAGATCGGCGGCGGTCTCGAAGTTCAGCACGTCGCCCGTGTAGTTCTTCACGATGTGCAGCACGCCCGCACCCGCATCGACCTGCTTGGTCGCCTCCAGGATCGGGTCGGGCGTCGGCGACGTGAACATCGCACCGGGCACCGCGGCGTCGAGCATGCCGTAGCCGACGAAGCCGGCGTGCAGCGGCTCGTGGCCCGACCCGCCGCCAGAGACGAGCCCGACCTTGCCGCGCACGGGGGCATCCGCGCGCACCACCACGAACGGCGGGTCGATGACGACCCGAACGAGGTCCGGGTGGGCCAGGGCGAACCCGGCGACACCTTCGTCGACGGTCTTGGCTGGGTCGTTGATGAGCTTCTTCACGGTTGGCCTCTCTCGCGCGGAACCATCGCCGGGGTGCCAGCGCCGCTGGCCCGACTTGTGCCCACGCTACGCCCCGCTCGGGAGAAACTCGATCCGAGTTGAGGAAAGTGTCATCTCACTGTCACACGATGCTGTGATCCGGGGTTACTGTGTGGCTATCGCCCGAGCGGGTGGTCCGGGCGATGAGGTCCGGGAACGAGAAAGCAGGGACCTGTGGATCTGAACATCGGTCTGGTATTCCTCTCCGAACTTGTCGGCACCGCGATGCTCGTGCTCCTCGGCTGCGGCGTGGTGGCCAACGTCGTGCTGAAGGGCAACAAGGGCTTCGGTGGCGGCTTCCTGATGATCAACTTCGGATGGGGCCTCGCCGTCTTCTCCGGTGTGATCGTCTCGATCTACTCGGGAGCCCACATCAACCCGGCGGTCACCTTCGGCCTGTTGGCCAGGGATCTCGCGACCGGCGTCGAGTACAACTGGGCGGCACTGCCCGCGTACCTCGGCGGTCAGATGATCGGTGCCGTGATCGGTGCCGTGCTCTGCTGGCTGGCCTACAAGCAGCACTTCGACCTCGAAGAGGACCCGGCCGCCAAGCTCGGCACCTTCTCGACGGGACCCGGCATCCGCCACAACGGCTGGAACCTCGCGACCGAGATCATCGGCACCTTCGTGCTGGTGTTCGTCGTGATCGGCTTCGGCGCGCAGGGCGCCGACGCTGACCTCGGCGTGCCCGCGGGCCTCGCCTCGCTCGGCGCGCTGCCGGTCGCGCTGCTGGTCGTCGGCATCGGTGCCTCGCTCGGTGGCCCCACGGGCTATGCCATCAACCCGGCCCGTGACCTCGGCCCGCGCATCGCGCACGCCTTCCTGCCCATCAAGGGCAAGGGCTCGAGCGACTGGAGCTACGCCTGGATCCCGGTCGCCGGTCCGATCATCGGCGGCGTCATCGCGGGCCTCACGGCCCCGGTACTGATCGCAACGCTGGTCGCGGCCTGATCACGAGAGGAGGGGGTCCGCGGATCCCCTCCTCTGCTTTATCCCTGCGCACACACCGCACACCACATCCATCACCCAACGAAGGAGTTCCGGTGAACGACTACGTCATCGCCATCGACCAAGGCACGACCTCGACTCGCGCCATCCTCTTCGACCACTCCGGCAGCATCGTCTCGAGCGGCCAGCTCGAGCACGAGCAGATCTTCCCGCAGGCCGGCTGGGTCGAGCACGACCCGAAGGAGATCTGGAACAACACCCGCGAGGTCATCGGCCAGGCGCTCTCGAAGGCGAACGTCACTCGCCACAACGTGAAGGCCATCGGCATCACGAACCAGCGCGAGACTGCCGTGGTCTGGAACAAGACCACGGGCGAGCCGGTCTACAACGCGATCGTCTGGCAGGACACCCGCACCCAGAAGATCGTCGACCGCCTGGCAGACGGGGACACCGACCGCTACAAGCAGCAGGTGGGCCTGCCGCTGGCGACCTACTTCTCCGGCACGAAGATCGTCTGGATCCTCGAGAACGTCGACGGTGCCCGCGAGGCCGCGGAGGCTGGCGACCTGCTCTTCGGCACCACCGACACCTGGGTGCTGTGGAACCTCACCGGTGGCGTCAACGGCGGCGTGCACGCCACCGACGTGACGAACGCCTCGCGCACGCTCTTCATGGACCTCGAGACGACCACGTGGAACGACTCGATCCTGGACGACTTCGGCGTGCCGAAGTCGATGCTGCCCGAGATCAAGCCCTCCTCGGGCGAGTTCGGCGTCGCATCCACCGACTCGCTGCTGCGCGAGACGCCCATCACCGGCATCCTGGGCGACCAGCAGGCCGCGACCTTCGGGCAGGCCGCCTTCGACAAGGGCGAGGCGAAGAACACCTACGGCACGGGCAACTTCCTGATCTTCAACACGGGCACCGAGATCGTGCACTCGAAGAACGGGCTGCTCACGACCGTCGGCTACAAGATCGGCGACGAACCCACCCACTACGCGCTCGAGGGATCGATCGCCGTGACGGGCTCGCTCATCCAGTGGCTGCGCGACAACCTCGGCCTGATCAAGGACGCCCCCGCGGTCGAGGACCTGGCGAAGACGGTCGACGACAACGGCGGCGCCTACTTCGTGCCGGCCTTCTCCGGTCTGTTCGCACCGTACTGGCGCTCGGATGCGCGTGGCGCGCTCGTGGGCATGACGCGGTTCGTCAACAAGGGCCACATCGCTCGGGCGGCGCTGGAGGCCACGGCCTTCCAGACCGCTGAGGTGGTGGACGCGGTGAACGCCGATTCCGGCGTCGACCTGACGGAGCTGAAGGTCGATGGCGGCATGATCGCCAACGACACCCTGATGCAGTTCCAGGCAGACCTGCTGCGGGTGCCGGTGATCCGCCCGGTCGTGGCGGAGACGACAGCGCTCGGCGCGGCGTACGCCGCGGGTCTCGCTGTGGGGTTCTGGGGCTCGCTCGACGAGCTGCGGAACAACTGGCAGGAGGACAGCCGCTGGGAGCCGCAGATGGAGCAGGAGGCGCGCGACCGCACCTACCGCAACTGGAAGAAGGCGGTGCAGAAGACGCTCGACTGGGTGGACGAGGACGTCGACTGACGACTGCACGGCAGAGGGGGGCGGCTGCGGCCGCCCCCCTCTGCCGTGCGCCTCACGTCGCGCGCTGCGTCGGGTCGCTGACCCAGACTGCGACCGCGGCGATCGCGACGATCACCATGACGATGCGAGCGGACGAGACGGCGAGCACGATCGATGCCCACCAGTCGTCCTCCGCCGCGAGGCGCCCGCGCGGATTGGGCTGCTTCGCAGAGATCGCGATGGCGATCGCGACGAGGTCGAGCCCCACGAGCATCGCGGCGACCGCGAAGCGCCGGCGGGGTCGCTCCCCGGTCCGCGACGCGCGGCCGGACGCGTGCGGCTCCGCGACGTCGGCGACCGGCAGGAGCGCACGCATCCAGCCATCGAGCCACCAGCCGAGCAGCACGAGCCCCAGCAGCAGCAGCAGCATCACGCCGCGAGTGACGACCTCGTCGGCGACGGTCGCCGCCTCCTCCCAGGGGTTGCCGGCCACGGCCTCGCGCACCGACGGGAACGCGCGGGCGTAGTAGGCGGCGGCCGCCGCGGCATAGCCGAGGGTCACCGTGATGATCGTGAGCGGATGTCGCATCCGCACCAGCATCCAGGCGATGATGAGCGCCGCCCCGGCGACGAGCTGAGCCGCGCTCAGGGCGCCGTATGTGGTCGGACGCAGCAGCGTGGTCGACTGCATGAGGACGATCACCGTCGTCGCGGCGGCGTAGAGCACGATGCAGTACGCCGCTGCGATGCGGTAGCCGCGGGACGCCGGAGCGACGACGGCTGCGAGCAGCAGCAGCGGCAGTCCGATGGCGTGCAGCGTGAGCGACGGCGTCAGGGACGGCGGTCGGTGCAGGAGCAGGGTCAGGCCCCAGGAGGCCAGCAGGCCGCCGAGCGCGAGCGCGATGAGCAGCAGCGATCGCGAAGCCCGGTCGGCCCAGCGCAGCGGCCAGGCCTGCCAGACCTCCTCGCGCGACCAGCCGGACTGCCGCTGGCCCCCGGGCTGCTCGACGACGCTCACGCGGGCGTCGGGCTCGCGGCCCTGCGCCACGCCTCGAGCGTGCGCACGGCAGCGCCCGAGTCGATCGCCTCGGCGGCGACCGTGAGCTCCTCGGCGATCCGCTCCTTCATGGGGCGATCCTTCTGCCTCGGATCGCCATCCAGGCGCCAGGCCACCAGAGCGGCCGCCGCATTCAACAGCACGATGTCGCGCACCGCGCCGGACTCGCCGGCGAGCGTGCGCCGCAGGATCTCGGCGTTGTGCTCCGGGGTGCCGCCGCGCAGGTCGGCGAGCGACGCACGAGCGATGCCGAGCTCGCGGGGATCGATGTCGTGCTCGACGATGTCGCCGCGCGACACCTCCCACAGCTCCGAGTGCCCGGTCGTGGTGAGCTCGTCGAGCCCGTCCTCGCCGCGCACCACGAGCGCGGTCGCGCCGCGGGTGGCGAACACGCCGACGTACTGCTCGATGATCTGCTTGTCGGCGGCACCCACCAGCGAGACCTCCGGCCGCGCCGGATTGACGAGCGGACCGAGGTAGTTGAACACGGTCGGCACGCCGAGCTGCGCCCGGACGGGTCCCGCGTGCCGGAAGCCCGGATGGAAGCGCGTCGCCCACGCGAACGAGATGCCCGCCTGCTCGAGGATCTGCCGCACGCGCGCGGGGTCCTCGTCGGCCGGCACCAGCTGCAGTGCGTCGAGCACATCCGAGGCACCCGACGAGGAGGAGACGGCGCGGTTGCCGTGCTTGAGCACCGGCACGCCCGTCGCGGCGACGACGATGCTCGCCATGGTCGAGATGTTGACGGTGTGCTGCCGATCTCCGCCCGTGCCGACGATGTCGACCACGCGGGTCTCTCCCGGCAGCGGCACCGCGACCTCCAGGATCGCGTCGCGGAAGCCCACGAGCTCCTCGGCGACCACGCCCTTCGCGCGCAGGGCGATGAGGAACCCGGCGATCTGGGCCTCGGATGCGCGGCCCGCGACGACCTCCGCCATCGCCCACTCCGCCTGCCGGATCGCGAGGTCCTCGTCGTCCAGCAGGGTCTCGAGCACGACTGGCCAGGTCAACAGACGATCCATGGCCCCAGCCTATCTTTTTGCGGCACGCTGGCCTCCGGGTCCAAAACAGGGCCCGATCTGTCACTAGGATGGATCTCGTGTCCACTACTGCGCTTCCCATGTCGCCAGCCTCGGCGCCGCTGATCAGGCGGCCGAACACCGTTGCGGTCGGCACCATCGTCTGGCTCGGCAGCGAGGTCATGTTCTTCGCCGGCCTGTTCGCGATCTACTTCACGCTCCGCTCGATGTCTGGCGACCTCTTCGCCACCGAGGCCGAGAAGCTGAACGTCATCTTCGCGACCATCAACACGATGATCCTGCTGGCATCGAGCTTCACCTGCCAGGCGGGCGCCAACGCCGCCGAGCACCACCAGTCGCGCAGGAGCGGCGGGGCCTTCGAGTTCTCCAAGTGGGGCATGATCGAGTGGTTCTACCTGACCTACGCGATGGGCTCGATCTTCGTCATCCTGCAGGTCTTCGAGTACTTCGAGCTCATCCACCACGGAGTCACCCTGTCGTCGAACTCCTACGGCTCGGCCTTCTACCTCACCACGGGCTTCCACGGCCTGCACGTCTCCGGCGGCCTGTTCGCGTTCCTGTTCGTCATCGGGCGCGCGTACGCCGTGAAGCGCTTCAGTCGCAAGGAGGCGACGAGCGCGCACGTGATCTCGTACTACTGGCACTTCGTCGACGTGGTCTGGATCGGCCTGTACCTCGTCATCTACTGGCTCAAGTAACGGTTGGGTGAATAACGTTGGCAACACGCAAGAAGTCCGGACGCCGGCATCCGCTCGCAAGCGCGGCGATGCTGCTCATCGGCCTGGTCGCGGCGGGCGGCGCATCCGCCGCCGTGAGCACGGTCGCGAACGCTGAGCCCACCGGCGGTGCGGCGCACGCGCAGTCACTGACGGTGGAGGACGGCGCTGAGCTCTTCCGCGCGAACTGCGCCTCCTGCCACGGGCTGAACGCCGAGGGCACCGACAAGGGCACGAGCCTGATCGGCGTCGGCGCCGCATCGGTCGACTTCCAGGTCATGACCGGCAGGATGCCGATGACCTACACGGGCCCGCAGGCGCTGCAGCGCGACCCGCAGTTCACGCAGGAGCAGTCCGACGCCATGGGCGACTGGATCGCCACGCTCGCTCCCGGCCCGGAGCGCCCCTCCGAGGAGCTGCTCGACACGGCGGATGTCTCCGGCGAGGAGCTCGCCGAGGGCGGTGTGCTGTTCCGCATCAACTGCGCCATGTGCCACAACGTGGCCGGTGCCGGCGGAGCCCTGACCGAGGGCAAGTTCGCGCCGCACCTGCAGGACATCGACGCCGCGCACATCTACGAGGCGATGCTGACGGGCCCGCAGAACATGCCGGTCTTCAACGACAACAACATCACCCCGGAGCAGAAGACGCAGATCATCGCGTACCTCGAGTACCTCGATGACAACCCGTCGGTCGGCGGCTTCGACCTCGGCAATCTGGGCCCCGTGTCCGAGGGCCTCTTCATCTGGATCTTCGGTCTCGGCGGCATCGTCGCGATCACGGTCTGGCTCACGTCGAGAGCGAACTGAGCCATGGCGCAGGACACGGAGAGGAACAGCATGTCGGCGGATGACCGGTCGGGCCAGCCCGATCAGGAGGTTGCTCCCTACGACCGCGGCGCAGCCGTGGAGCAGTCGGACGCCTTCTCGAACCCGGGCCTGCCACCGCACCGCCCGCGCCAGACCGATCTGCACCCGCACAAGGAGCGGCGTGCAGAGCGCCAGGTGGTCGCCTGGTTCCTGGTCTCGGTGCTCGGCTCGGTGCTGGCGATCGTCGCGTACCTGACGGTGCCGATCGAGATCGGCAACCTCGAGAGCGTGCGAGCGAACAACCTGTTCCTCGGCCTCAGCATCGCGCTCGGGCTGCTCGGCATCGGCATCGGTGGCATGCACTGGGCCCGCCAGCTCATGAGCAGCCACGAGGTCGTCGAGGAGCGCCACCTCTCGCGCGGCTCGGTGCCGACGCGCGAGCGTGCCGTCGAGATCTTCCAGCTCGGCGACGAGGAGTCCGGCTTCACGCGTCGCTCGCTGATCCGCAACACCCTCATCGGCGCCGTCGCGATCCTCCCGCTGCCTGCCGTCGTGCTGTTCCGCGACCTCGCGCCGGAGCAGGACGCGGTCGAGGCGATCTCGCACACCATGTGGGAGCCCGGCATGCGCCTCGCGCTCGACCCGACGGGCGTGCCCATCAAGGCCGCAGAAGTCACGATGGGCTCCGTCTTCCACGTCATCCCGGAGGATCTCAAGGACATCGGCCACAACGAGGGCTACCTCGACCAGAAGGCGCTCGCCGCCGTGCTGCTCGTGCGCCTGCCCACCGACCGTCTCAAGGAGGCCGAGGGGCGCGAGGGCTGGTCGTACGACGGCATCGTCGCCTACTCGAAGATCTGCACCCACGTCGGCTGCCCGGTCGCTCTGTACGAGCAGCAGACGCATCACCTGCTGTGCCCCTGCCACCAGTCGACGTTCGACGTGACGGAGCACGCGAAGGTCATCTTCGGTCCGGCCAAGCGGCCGCTGCCGCAGCTGCCCATCACCGTCGACGACGAAGGCTACCTGGTGGCGCAGCGCGACTTCACCGAGCCCGTCGGCGCATCCTTCTTCGAGCGCTTGCATCACGTCGACCCCGAGCACGTGCCGGTGTCGGGAGTTGAGATGGAGAACCGCACATGAGTTCCACCACCACGAGGCCCTCGCTGACGTCGAAGGCATCGAACTACCTCGACGAGCGCACCAGCATGTCGACGATGGTCGCGGCCCTGGGCCGCAAGGTGTTCCCGGACCACTGGTCGTTCATGCTCGGCGAGATCATCCTGTACTCGTTCGTCGCGATCCTGCTGTCCGGCACGTTCCTGACGTTCTTCTTCGAGCCCTCCATGACGGCGGTCGAGTACGACGGCTCGTACATGCCGCTGCGGGGCCTGGAGATGTCGGCGGCGTACGCCTCGGCGCTCGACCTCTCGTTCGACATCCGCGGCGGCCTGCTCATGCGGCAGCTGCACCACTGGTCGGCGCTGCTGTTCATCGCCGCGATCGGCCTGCACATGCTGCGCGTGTTCTTCACCGGCGCGTTCCGCAAGCCGCGCGAGATCAACTGGGTGATCGGCTTCGTGCTCTTCATCCTCGCGATGGCCGAGGGCTTCACGGGCTACTCGCTCCCCGACGACCTGCTCTCGGGCAACGGTCTCGCCATCATCAATGGCATGGTCAAGGGCATCCCGATCATCGGCACGTGGATCTCGTACCTGCTCTTCGGCGGGATCTTCCCGGGTGACGACATCGTGCCGCGACTGTTCGTGCTGCACATCATGCTGCTGCCCGCGCTCGTGATCGCGTTCATCGGCGTCCACATGGTGCTGCTGATCGTCAACAAGCACACCCAGTTCGCCGGCCCCGGCCGCACGAACGACAATGTCGTGGGCGCGCCGATCATGCCGCTGTTCGCCGCGAAGGCCGGCTCGTTCTTCTTCATCGTCTTCGGCGTGCTGGTGGCGATCGCTTCCACCTTCACGATCCTGCCGCTCTGGGAGTACGGACCGTACGATCCCTCCCCCGTCTCCGCAGGCACGCAGCCGGACTGGTACATCGGGTTCGCGGATGGCGCGCTGCGATTGGCGCCGGGGCTCGAATCCGAGATCTTCGGACTCACGCTCTCGTGGAACATCCTGCTGCCCATGGCGGTGCTCGGCGCGTTCATCGTGCTCGTGATGTTCTATCCCTTCATCGAGGCGTGGATCACGGGCGACAAGCGCGAGCACCACATCGCCGAGCGCCCGCGCAACAACCCGACGCGCACCGCGATCGGCTCCGCCGGCGTCTGGTTCTACGCGATCCTGTGGGCTGCCGCCTCGTCCGACCTGATCGCGACGCACTTCCGGCTGAACGTGTTCCAGGTGACCTGGGCGCTGCAGGCGCTGCTGATCGTCGGCACGGTGATCGTCTACCTGCTGGCGAAGCGCATCGCCATCGGCCTGCAGAAGAAGGATCGCGACATCCTGCTGCACGGCTACGAGACGGGCAACATCCGCCGCCTCCCCGGTGGTGCCTACATCGAGGTGCACGAGTCGCTCGACGAGTACCAGTCATGGAAGCTCAAGGCCTTCGAGAGCTACGAGCCCGTGATGGTGCGCCCCAACGCCGACGGCAAGATCACCGCTGGCACCAGGGTTCGCGCAGCGCTCACGCGCTGGTTCTTCGAGGACCGCATCGCGCCGGTCACGCGGGGCGAGCTCGAGGCGACGAAGCACGCCGACCACTAGCGGCGGCCGACGCGTCAGCGAGGAGGGGCCCGGGGCAGCCCGGGCCCCTCCTCGCGTCCCGGTCGTTCAGATTGCAAGGAATAGTGCCGACCGCGGTGCGTTGTGTTGCAGCGGAGAGGACACACCATGAGCATCGAGTTCGGCGCCCACACGTTCGCCGCGGTCCCGCAGATCGACGGCCGCCCGCAGAGCCACGCGCAGGTGCTGCGCGACGTCGTCGCGGAGGGCATCGCCGCCGAGCGCGCGGGCCTGTCGTTCTTCGGCATCGGCGAGCACCACCGCGAGGACTTCGCGGCCAGCGCGCCAGAGATCCTGCTGGCTGCGCTCGCCACCGTGACCGAGCGCATCCGACTCGGCACCGCCGTGACCGTGCTCTCCTCCAACGACCCGGTGCGCGTGTTCGAGCAGTTCTCGACCATCGACGGCATCTCCGGCGGCCGAGCAGAGATGATCGTGGGCCGCGGCTCGTTCGTCGAGTCGTTCCCGCTCTTCGGCTACCGGCTCGAGGACTACCAGGACCTGTTCGAGGAACGGCTCGAGCTGCTGGCCGCACTGGTGCGCGAAGAGCCGGTGACGTGGTCGGGCCGACTGCGCACGCCGCTGGCCGAGCAGCAGGTCTTCCCGCGCTCGCATGCAGCAGAGCACGGCGGGCGGATGCCCGTCTGGGTCGGCGTGGGCGGCTCACCCGAGTCGGTCATCCGCACCGCGAGGCACGGCTTCGACATGATGCTCGCGATCATCGGCGGCTCCCCCGCGCAGTTCGCGCCCTTCGCCGGTCTGTATCGCAAGGCGATGGAGCAGTTCGGCCACGTGGACGACGCCGGCATGCCGCTCGGCCGCGTCGGCATGCACTCCCCCGGGTTCATCGCCGAGACCGACGAGGAGGCGAAGCGAATCCTGCTGCCGAATTGGCTGCGGTTCCGCAATCGGCTCGGGCGAGAGCGCGGCTGGGGCGAGGCCACCGAGCGCGAGTTCGACGCGCAGATCGCCGAGCACGGTGCGCTGTTCGCCGGTAGCCCCGAGACGGTGGCGCAGAAGATCGCCTGGGCGATCGAGACGCTCGGTGTCGAGCGCTTCGACCTGAAGTACGACGCGGGCACCTCGCACGAGGAGAACCTGCGGTCGATCGAGCTGTTCGGCTCGGAGGTCGTGCCGCGCGTGCGGGCGCTGCTCGGCTCCTGACGGCCGCCGCGGGGCTCCGCGCCCGCCGGAGGGCAGGCTGGCATCAGGCCAGCACGGCCTCGGCGCGCTCGAGCAGCCGCTGCGCGGCGGCTGCACCGCGATCGTCATTGCGGCCGGCGTTGGCCAGCGCGTGGCCCAGCAGGTGGGTGGCGGCGATCGCCGTCACCCGCTGGTCGCCCTGCCAGCCCGCCTGCAGCTCGTCGGCGAAGGCCGCCAGCGCGCTGCCGGCCTCGACGGACGGGGCGCGCTCGATGGATGAGACGACCACGTGCCCGAACAGGGCACCGCGATCGTCGGCCGGGTCGCCGAGGCCCGCGGTGTCGATGTCGAGGATGCCCGTGATGGCCGACGGGTCGTGCTCGTTCACAAAGATCTGACCGAGGTGCAGGTCGCCGTGGATCGTGACGGGCCGCGGCACCGCGGTGGCCGCATAGCGCTCGCGCACCACCCGCGCGAGCCTCGAGGTCTGTCGCGCGAAGACCGGCGCCGTCTCCTGCATCCGGTCGGCGTACCAGTCGACTCGCCGTGCGAGCGACTCGCGCGCGCCCACCGTCACCGGCACGCTCGCGATGTGTCGCGTCAGCTCGTCGAGGCCGCGCGCGAAGCGCGCTCGGTCGACGCGCTCGAAGACATCGATCGCGGGCACCCCGGGCAGCGCGCCCAGCAGCACGAGCCCGGCATCCGAGAATCCCAGCGAGCGCGGCACGGGCACGCCCGCGTGCAGGAACCGCTCGTGCAGATCGTGGATGGTGGCGGCGAGCGAGGGGTGGACGACCTTTGCGAACCAGCTGTCGGTCCCGGTGTCGACCCGCAGCACGGCCCGCTTGCCGGGGCGGTACGACTCCATGCGCAGGCTCGCGCCGTCGGCCGAGATCCCGAACTTCGAGAGCACGACGCCAGCCGCCTCCGGGTACGAGACCGCGGGCAGCGACGGCAGCGAGGGGTCCTGCGGATACACCCATGCCGTGAGGCGGTCGCCGGCTGCATCCGTCATCTCGACGGTGTGCTCATCGGTCACCGCGGTCGGCGAGGTGTTGACGTAGATCGTCACGCGCTCGATCTCGTCCTGCTGTGTGCGGACGCCGCAGGCATAGCCGACGATGAACCCTTCGTTGACCGGCTCGACGTCCTTCTGGGTGAAGTCCACGAGCTCCCGCCCGCTCTCCGCCAGGAGGCGCGTCAGCACTGCAGCGGCGTTGTCGAGCATGGCCACCATCCAACACCCCCGGACCGTGATCGGGCGACGGCGCGCGTATCGTTGATCCATGCGATGGCTGGGCAGGCTCCTCACCGAGCAGCAGAACTCCTGGCTGCAGGTGCTCAAGGTCGTGATCGCGATCGCCGTCTCCTGGGTGGCGAGCCAGCTGCTGCTGGGGATCGAGCTGCCGGTCTTCGCCGCCATCGCGGCGCTGCTCGTCGTGGCACCGAGCATCAACCAGTCGCTCGGCAAGGGCATCGAGCGGTCGTTCGGCGTGCTCGGTGGGGTGGTGCTCGCCTGGCTGGCGAGCCTGGTGCTGCCGGAGGGACCGCTCATGGTGCTGATGGTCACCGCCGTCGCGGTGGTCGTCGCCCGGCTCCTGCGCCTCGCGCCGATGGCAGCCAACCAGCTGCCGATCAGCGCCATGATCCTGCTGGCGCTGGGCGCGGGCAGCGGGCCGCTGCTCGGCGTGGAGCGGATCGTCGAGACCGTCATCGGCGCCGTCATCGCCCTCATCATCAATCTCGTCGTGGTGGCGCCGGTGCATCACGAGCCCGCGGAGCGAGCGATGCGGGAGCTCGCGCACGCGCTGGCGGACGCCTACGACCGCGTGGACCGCTCGCTGACCTCCGGGGTGCCCGTCGAGCACCTGCTCGAGGACGCCAGGGCGCTGCGAGGGCACGTGCAGTCGGTACGGGCGGCGATGGATGCGCTGGAGGACTCCACGCACCTCAATCCGCGCGCGAAGCGCCTGCGCGCCAGGCTCGAGCGCGATGAGCGACTGCTGCTCACGCTCACGGTGCTCTCCAACCGCGTGATCGGCATGTCGCGATCGATCGCCGATCGTCTGGATGCCTCGGCGGCCGACGACCCGACGGTGGTGCGCATCGCCTCGGAGGCACGCAGGATCGCGCATGAGACTCGGGCGCTCGTGGACCTGCACGCGCATGACGACGGCCGGACCACCACGATGCCGCGGCTGGACGGTGAGATGCTCACGACGCCGATCGCGGTACCGCAGCCGCATCCGGTGCACTGGGTGCTGATCGGCGCGCTGCTGGAGGACGTGCGTCAGGCCAGGGAGTCGCTCGAGGCCGAGGGCGAGGCCGTGTAGGGCACGAGCCACTGCAGCCGCCAGAACTCATCCGCGCTCAGCTCGAAGGAGTGGGTGTCGATGGCGACGGAGCGCCGCACCTGATCGGGCTCGAGATGAGGCCGCGCCAGGATCGAGACGGCCGATTGCCGCAGCAGCGTCGACTTGCCGTAGTGGATCGCGAGGATGTCTGCTGTCGCCGGGGTGTCGGAGACGACGTACGCGCTCGCCAGCAGGCGCGAGCGGCCGAGCATCCGCCACGAGAAGTGCCGGCCCGCCCACAGCGCCTCGGCGATCACCTCGCGGTCGCCCTTGTCGGGTCGGTGGTACTCGTACACCTCACGCAGCTGCAGGGGCGAGTTGCGCACCAGCTCGAAGGTGACGCGCGGGTTCTTGCGCGCCGCGTTCGTCCAGTACGGGAACGTGGTGGCGCGGATCGCCCAGGAGCCGCGGAGCAGCCGAGCGAGCTCGGCGGGATCTGCGACGCGTGACATGCCCTCAGGATAGCGATTCGATACGCTCGCGTCATGGCGACTGTCGACCTGGAACGCGCGATCGCGGTCGCGACGAAGGCCTACGACGGCCGCGTCGACCGCCAGGGCGAGCCCTACGTCGCGCATGCCATCCGGGTGATGCTCGCGGTCGAGACCGACGACCTCCGGGCGGTCGCGATCCTGCACGACGTCTTCGAGTGGGGAACGATCACGCTGCGCGAGTTCGCCAGCGCGAAGTTCCCCAAGCGCATCGTCGACGCCGTCGACGCGATGACAAAGCGCTACGGCGAGACGACGGCCGAGCACATGGAGCGCATCCGAGCGTCGTCGCTCGCGAGCTCGGTGAAGCTCGAGGACCTGCGCGACAACGCGCTCGAGTGGCGTCTGGACGCGCTGCCGGACGAGCAGCTGCGCGCTCGCCTGGTCGCGATGTACCGCGAGAGCGCCGCGCTCATGGGCGCCGACCTCGACGAGCTCTGCGGCCGCGAGGTGCGCTGAACGGCGGCTCCCGCTACCAGATGCCCCAGGGGCGTCGCCGCACGCGCCGCTCGACCGGCAGCAGCAGGCGCAGGAACAGCCGGTAGCGCGGCTCGTCGAGCACCAGGTCGTGGCTCGGCAGGTGATCGACGATCGGCCCGAACAGGCGCTTGAAGATGCCCGGCCCGTGCATGCGATGCGACTCGTCGTCGGCGGCCCACGACGGCGGCGTGGCGTAGGTGTCGTAGACCTCGCGCCCCTGCTCCTTGAACCATTGCATCGCGCTCCAGCGCATCAGGTGCGCGCCGCCGCGGATCGCGCGGTCGGGCACCGAGCCGCCGTCCTTCGCGAGCGCGTAGCGGCCGAACCCGATCATGAACGCGGATGCCTGCGGGCCGTCGTGCGCGCCGTCGTAGCCGAACCAGAAATGGCCCTGCCCGCGATCGCACAGCTCGCCCCACAGCGTGCGGTAGTAGTCGTACGACTTCATCGTGTCGACGCCCTTGCCGCCGGCGACGGTCTGCATGAGCTCATACATCTGCCGGTAGGTCGCCTCCCCCGGCTCCTGCTTCTCGACCCGGTAGCCGTGCTTCACGGCGTTGCGGATGTGGTTGCGCAGCTTCTTGTTGAAGCCGGCGAAGATGTCGTCGACGGACGGCGTGAGATCCACGAGCACGGTGTGGATGTTCTGCTGCACGGTGTTCGCGACGCGGAATCCCGCAGCGCGCAGCGCGTCGCGTCGCTCGGGCGTGTCGAGCTCGTACGGTTCCACCTTGACGGCATACACGCCACGGGTGACGTCGCCGCGCGCGGCGCGCAGGGCATCCGCGATGCCGGGAAGATCCTCGAAGCGTGCCCCGGGTCCGAGCGGCAGGTACCAGAACCTGCCTGCCAGGCTGCGGTGCTCGAGCGCGAGCACGTGCACGGTCGATGGGCCCTCGAGCACGAGGAAGACCGGCCGCAGGCGCTCGCTGGACTTGAGTCGCGCGTACGCGAGTCCCTGCGTCCACTGGCCGCCGTCGGGGTTCGCCTCAACTCGGGCATCCCAGTCGGTGAGCTCGTCCTGCCGTGCTCGGCGGATGGTCCACGGGGTGGTCATGCTGGCCTCCTCATCGCAGTGCGTCGGTGCCGGGCTTGAGGCGCCACTCGATGCGGCGCACGACACGCTCCCACAGGCGGTGCCGGACGGGGCGCAGGATCACGTCGAACGACGGCAGGTAGCTCACCACCGGCCCGAACTTCTTCTTGAACTGGCCGACGCCGTGATACCAGTGCGTCTCGTCGTCCATGTCCTCCGGCTTGGGCGTGCCGCACAGGTCGAACGCGACCTTGCCGTCGGCCGCCGCATCCTGCATCGCCCGCCACAGCAGCAGCGCCGCTCCCCCGGCGATGGCGCGCGAGGGCCGCGAGCCACCATCCTTGTAGACCGCGGTGCGGCCGGCGAGCGTCACGAAGATCGCGGCCTGCGCCGCATCGCCGTCGTCGTCGTAGCCGAAGTAGAAGCGCCCGTTGCCGGTCTTCGCGAACTCGCCCCAGAACAGGCGGTAGTAGGCGTACTCGCGCATCGCGGCGACCCCCTGCCCGCCGTTGATGGTCTTGAGCAGGTCGTAGAAGCGCTCGAAGTCGTGCTCGGTCGCGTCCTGCGCCTCAATCCGCTCGATGCGGTAGCCCTTGTTCTCTGCGCCGCGGATCGAGGAGCGCAGCTTCTTCTGGAACTCCATGATGAGGTCGTCGCCGCGCGTGAGGTCGAGCACCACCGTGTGCGTGAGCAGCTGCATGTCGCGGCTGCGCACGGCGCCCGCAGACTCCATCCGCGCGATCAGCTCCGGGGTGCGCAGCAGGTGCGGCTCGACCTTGATCGCGAGCAGGCCGTCCTGCTGCCGACCGAACTCGCGCATGGCCGCGACCATGCCCTCGAGGTCGTCGCACGTCGGTCCCAGCGGGATGTACCAGTAGCGGCCGAGCCACACCCTGCCCTCGTGGGCGAGCGCGTACACGGTCTCGGCGCCCTCGAGCACGAGGTGCCGCGGCGTGAGGCGGTCATAGCGCTTGATCTCGCCCATCGCGCGCGCGCTCGTCATGATCCCGCCGTCGGGGTTCTGCTCGATGAGCGCGTCCCACCGAGCGATCTCGTCCTCGGTCGCGAAGCGGACCGACGTCATCGCAGCGTGTCCGGGCCGGCCTTGATGCGCCACTCGACGCGGCGCACCACCCGCTCCCACAGCCGGTGCCGCACCGGGTGCAGCACCAGGTCGAACGACGGCAGGAAGCTGGAGACCGGGCCGAAGCGCAGCTTGAACTGCGCCAGGCCGTGGAACGGATGCGTCGGGTCGTCGATGCGCTCGGGCGGCGGCGTGCCGGCGAGGTCGAAGGCGAGCTTGCCGTCTGCGATGCAGTCCTGCATCGCCGTCCACAGCAGCAGCGCGGATCCGCCGTTGATCTTCCTGTCGGGGCGAGAGCCGCCGTCCTTGTAGACGGCGGTCTTGCCCGCGGTGGTGACGAAGATGCCGGCCTGCGGCTCGCCGCTGTCGTCGTCGTAGCCGAAGTAGAAACGGCCGGTGCCCGCGCGGGTGAAGCGACCCCAGAACTCGTCGTAGTAGGCGCGCTCGCGCATGCCCGCCATGCCCTTGCCGCCCGCGACGGTGCCCATCATCGCGAACATGCGATCGAAGGTCTCCTGCGTGGGCTCCGGTCGCTCGACGCGGTAGCCCTTCTTCGTCGCGCCGCGCACCTGGCGGCGGATCATCTGCGAGAACGAGGCGAAGAGCTCCTCCTCACCCATGGTGAGGTCGAGCACGACCGTGTGGGTCATCACCTGCATGTCGCGGCTCTGTTCGAGCCCCATCGCCACCAGCTCGTTGATGCGCTCCGGGCTGCGCTCGAGGTGCGGCTCGATCTTCACGACCAGCAGCCCTCGCTCACGGGACGCGAACTCGCGCAGCGCCTCCACGACCGGGCCCATGCGCGTCGCGGTCGGCCCCATCGGCAGGTACCAGTAGCGGCCGAGCGACACCGAGCCCTCCAGCGCGAGCACGTGGATGCGCTCGGTGATCGGGGCGGCGTCGGCGTCGGCCGCCGGGGTGTCGATGACGAGGAAGACGGGTTCGAGGCCGTCGAATCGCTTGGTCTCGGCGAACGCGCGCGACTGCACCATGTGGCCGCCGTCTGGGTTCGTCTCGATGAGCGCATCCCAGTCGGCGATCTCGTCGGTGGTGGCGCGGCGGACGGAAGCTGCGATGAGCATGGAACCTCTCGGTCTGGCTGACCCCCCAGCCTACGACGCGGCTCGTGGTGCCGCTGTCGGCTCGCCGCGCAGGTCGCGCACCAGCAGCGTCGCGCCGACGATCGCGACCGGCGTCGCCACCACCGCGACCCCGGGGACGAGCAGCAGCAGGTAGGTGACGATGCCGAAGCCGAGGGTGCGCCACGGCCGTGTGCGCAACAGCGCTCGGCGTTCGGCGAGCGACATCCCCCGGGCATCGCCCGCGTGGCCGGTGAGCTCGCGAGCCAGCGCCCGCCCGCCGAGGATCGCCCCGAGCGCGATGCCGACAACCGTGCCCACCACGGGGATGAGGCCGACGACGAAGACCATCATGCCCGTGCCGATCGCCATGCCGATGAGCACCGCCGCGTCGCGCAGCCCCTTCCCCAGCGAGGTCCAGAAGCCCGGCTCCTCGCGTGCGGGCAGGCCGCCGAGCGAGTCCTCCACCGATCGGGAGATGCGCTCGTAGAACGGATCGCCGACGGCGAGCGTCACCGCGGCGAACGTCAGCACGCACAGCACGACCACGCCCACCAGCAGGCCCAGCCCGAGGGCGAGGCGCAGCACTCCCGACCACTGCGCATCCCACGCGTCGGCGAACGGCGTCATCGCCTCGGCCCATCCGCCGACCTGGAAGCCGAGGAAGATCACCAGCGCGAGCATGAGGCTGCCGACGATGAGCGCCGGGACCGCCCCGAGCGCCATGAGGCCGGGGCTCTTCGCCCAGGTGCCGAAGCCGCGCAGGAACAGGCCGGCGCCCGCGAGCAGCTCCGAGATCCGATGTCGCATGCGCACCATGCTGGCACGAGCCGCCGAGCCCTGTCCGTAGGATCGGCGGGTGTCGATCCCCGTGCAGCCGTCTCGGCCGGCGCACGCCGTCGCGGTGCTGCTCGCGGCGGTGCTCTGGGGCACGACGGGCACGGTCGCGCACTTCGCGCCGCCGGGATCCAGCCCGCTGGCGATCGGCCTTGCGACCTTCGGGATCGGCGGCCTCGTGCTCGCGGCGATCTCCGCCCGGCGCGTTGCCGCCGTGCTGCGGCAGCGTGCGCACCTCGGCTGGGTGCTCGCGGGCGCCGCAGGCGTGGTGCTCTACCCCGCGTGCTACTACCCGGCGATGGCGCTCTCGGGCGTCGCCGTCGGCAACGTCGTCGCGCTCGGCTCCGGCCCCATCTTCGCTGCCCTGCTGGAGTGGATCGTCGATCGGCGTCGACCGCAGCTGCGGTGGGCCATCGCGACCGCGGTCGCCGCCATCGGCATCGCACTGCTCGCCGTCGACGGCCGGAGTGCCGCCAGCGATGCGCCAGCGGGCGCGTCCCTCGCACCGGTCGGCATCGCGCTCGCGCTCGCCGCCGGCTTCGGCTACGCGCTGTACGCCTACGCTGGCGCCAAGCTGATCGGCCGGGGTGCCACATCCACCGGTGCCATGGGCTCGCTGTTCCTCGTGGGTGGCGTCGCGAGCCTCACGTGGCTCGCATTTGTCGGCATCGGTCCCCTCGCCTCCCCCGCCGGCGTCGGGACGATCGCCTACCTGGGCCTCATCCCGATGGCGCTGGCGTATCTGCTGTTCGGCTTCGGACTGCGCTCGCTGCGCTCGTCGACCGCGACGACCATCGCGCTGCTCGAGCCCGTCGTCGCCACGCTGCTGGCGGTCGCCGTGGTCGGCGAACGCCCGGGGCCGACCGGCTGGGCCGGGCTGCTCGTCGTCGCCACCGGAGTCGCGCTGCTCTCGGCGTTCCGCAGCCGAGCCGCCGGCGTGCGGTCACGCTGACACTTGACACCCAGCCCGGGCGGCGCACGATAGGGGTACAGCACGACGTGCAGTGACGAAAGGGGATGCTGATGCCGGAGCCGCAGATCAAGGACGAGGAGCTCTACCAGAAGCTCCGCGACGAGGGGAACTCGAAGGAGAAGGCGGCGCGCATCTCCAATGCCGCGGCGCGCGACGGGCGATCGGCCGTCGGTGAGCGTGGCGGCGAGGCTGAGGACTACGAGGATCGCACCGTCGACGAGCTGCGCACGCGGGCGAAAGAGCTGGGGATCGAGGGCTATTCCGACCTCCGGAAGGCAGCGCTGATCGATCGCCTGCGCGACCACTGACGAGCCCGCACCGCGGTGAGAGGATGCCCGTGTGACAGCGCATGCACGCGGACGGGACGAGACGCCCGATGAGCGAGCCGATCGGAACTTCGCCGACATCCTGCAGGAGCTGCGCGTCGTCCTCACCGGCACGCAGCTGATCTCGGGCTTCCTGCTGGCGGTCGCCTTCCAGAGCGGCTTCAAGGATCTGGATGCCGACGAGGTGGTGCACTACCTCGTGCTCGTCGGCGTCGCGGGGCTCGCCACGCTGCTGGGGATGACGCCCGTCGTCGTGCACCGCATGCACTTCGCTAAGCGCATGAAGCGCCACGTCGTGCTGCTCGGCAACAGGTTCCTCATCACGACGCTCGTGGTCGTGTCGGCCCTTGTGGTCGGCGTCACATCGTTCATCTTCGAGGTCGTGCTGTCCTCAGCCGCAGGGCTCTGGGCCGCTGGCGTGACGATCCTCGTGATCGTCGCGCTGTGGACGTTCGCGTGGTCGGTTCGGCGTAGCGCCCCGGACGCGGACGCGTAGCCGATCGGTGCGCGCGGGTCGGCGCTACGATCTGCTGAGATTGCGAACCCGACGGCCGTCGCCGCCGAGGAGGAGGTGGGCATGCCAGAGCAGACGAGGACCGACGGCCCGGACGACTTCGGCGCGGGCCGTGTGCCGCATCCGCCGATCGAGCGCGCGCGCTTCGGCGGCACCGAGCGCGGCGTCGCAAAGCGCCGCCCGGAGGACGAGGCGCCGATCACGCGCCGCGACCTCAGCCGGGGGCCGACGGAGCTCATGGAGCACCGCGAGGCGCGCGTGCACTGGCCCGTGCTGCTCATCGCCTCTGGCGTCATCGTGGGCTTCTCGCTGTGGGCGATGCTGGTGCCGGACCACGCCCAGTCGACGATGCAGACCGTCGTCGGATGGATCTCGACGAACCTCGGGTGGTACTACGTCGTCACCGTCGCGATCGTGATCGGCTTCGTGCTCTGGGTGGCGCTGTCGAAGGAAGGCAGCGTGAGGCTCGGCCCCGACCACTCCCGCCCCCAGTACAACCTGTTCACGTGGGTCGCGATGCTCTTCGCCGCGGGCGTCGGCATCGACATGCTCTTCTACTCCGTCACCGGGCCCGTCGTGCAGTACCTCGACCCGCCCAGCGGCGCAGGCGGCACGATGGAGGCCGCGCAGGACGCCGTGGTCTGGACCATGTTCCACTACGGCATCGCCGGCTGGTCGATGTACGCGCTGCTCGGCATGGCGATGGGCTACTTCGCCTACCGCTGGGGCATGCCGCTGTCGATCCGCGCAGCGCTCTACCCGCTGCTCGGCAAGCGCGTGCGAGGCCCGCTGGGCGACAGCATCAGCACCATCGCGCTGATCGGCACGGTCTTCGGCGTCGCGACCTCGATGGGCATCGGCGTCGTGCTGCTGGGCGTCGGCTTCTCGCTGCTGTTCGGCTTCCCGCAGGGCATCGCGCTGCAGATCGCGCTCGTGCTCGTGGCCGTGCTCCTCACCATCGCCGCCACCACCTCGGGCGTCGACAAGGGCATCCGCTGGATCTCGGAGCTGAACCTCTGGAGTGCCGCCGCGATGATGGTCTACATCCTCGTCACCGGCCAGACCGCCTACCTCCTGAACGCGCTGGTCGAGAACATCGGCCGCTTCATCGTCACGCTGCCGAGCCGCACGCTGCAGACCTTCGCGTACGAGCCGGACGGCGCCGAGTGGATGGGCAGCTGGACGCTGTTCTTCTGGGCGTTCTGGCTTGCGTGGGGGCCGTTCGTCGGCGTCTTCCTCGCGCGCATCTCGCGCGGCCGTACGCTGCGCGAGTTCGTGATCGCCGCGATCACCGCACCCGTGCTGTGCGACTTCTTCATGGTCTCGCTGTTCGGCAACTCGGCGCTGCACGAGGTCATCGTGAACGGCAACGACGACTTCGCGCGCCTCGCCGTCGAGAGCCCGGAGGAGGGCTGGTACGCGCTGCTGCAGATGTTCCCGGGCGCCATGTTCCTCGTCGGGCTGGCGACACTCTCGGGCCTGCTCTTCTACATCACGAGCGCGAACTCCGGCGCGATGGTGATGTCGAACTTCTCCGCGTCGATCCCGGAGCCGTCGCAGGACGGCCCGAAGTGGCTGCGCATCTACTGGGCGCTGCTGACGGCGCTGCTCACCATCGCGATGCTGCTCGCCGGCGGCGTGACCACCATGGAGTACGCGACGCTCATCTTCGCCCTGCCGGTGACGATCATCGCCTACCTGGTGATGCTCTCGTTCTCGAAGGTGCTGCGCATGGAGCGGGCGGAGCGCGAGGGCAGGGTGCTGGTGCGGCGCACGATGGCGTCCACCGGCGGCAAGGCGCCGGAGCGCTCCTGGAAGCAGCGACTCGAGCGCATGCGCGCGTTCCCGTCCAAGCAGCAGGTCGCGCAGTTCCTCGACCGGGTCGTGCGACCGGCGCTGGCGGATGTGGTCGCCGAGTTCCGGGCGCAGGGCTACGAGGTGGAGCAGGGCAGGATGGCCAATGCCTCCACCGGCATCGACGAGCCGATGCTGCGCGTGTCGATGCAGGACTTCCGCGACTTCCACTACCAGGTCGCGCTCGTCGAGGCCCCGGTGCCGATGTTCGGCGGGCGGATGTCGCGCGAGACCGACGTCTACTACCGGCTCGAAGTCTTCACGCAGACCGGGTCGGGCGGCTACGACCTCATGGGCCTCACGAAGCAGCAGCTGATCGACGACGTGCTCGACCGGTACGAGGCGCACCTGGCCTTCCTCGCGGTGAGCGAGGAGTCGGATGTCGCCTCGGTGCTCACGCCGCGCATGAGCGCACAGACGGGTGTCACCCCGGCGCTGCCGAAGGTGGCCGATGACATCGAGGACCTGGGCGAGCGCGACTGACCCCTGCGGTGCTCCTCAAGCCCGCCCGATCTGCATCGGTGGCAAACACTGTTCGCACCTGTGTTTCACATGTGAGTACCCTGGTCATCGACGCAACAGGAGAGGGTCGACGATGTCAGACATCACATTCCAGATCATCGCGATCGGGCTGTACTTCGCAGCCATGATCGCGATCGGCGTGTACGCCGCACGGAAGACCACGGACCACGAGGACTACATGCTCGGCGGTCGCAACCTCAATCCGTTCACCGCGGCGCTGTCCGCCGGCGCCTCCGACATGTCGGGCTGGCTGATGCTGGGGCTGCCCGGCGCGATCTACGCCGCCGGGCTCATCGAGGCGTGGATCGCCATCGGCCTCACGATCGGTGCCTTCCTGAACTGGCAGTTCGTTGCGCCTCGGCTGCGCGCCTACACCGAGGTGTCGAACAACTCGATCACCATCCCCAGCTTCTTCGAGAATCGCCTGCGCGACCGCACGCGGCTCCTACGGCTCGTCGCCGGCGTCGTCATCCTCGTCTTCTTCACCTTCTACGTCTCCTCCGGCATGGTCGCCGGCGGCGTCTTCTTCGAGGCATCGTTCGGCGTCGACTACACCCTCGGCATGCTCCTGGTCGCGGGCGTGACCCTCAGCTACACCCTCTTCGGCGGGTTCCTGGGCGCCTCGTTCACCGACGTCGTCCAGGGCATGATGATGTTCCTCGCGCTCATCATCATCCCGATCATGGCGTTCGTCGCGGTGGGCGGTCTCGGTGGCGTGCAGAGCGGCATCGAGGCGTCGGGTGCAGAGCTCACCGGCCTGTTCCCCGCCGATCTGGACGGCATGGCGGTCATCGGCATCGTCTCTGCACTCGCCTGGGGCCTTGGCTACGTCGGACAGCCGCACATCATCGTGCGGTTCATGGCGCTCAAGGACGTGCATGCGGCGAAGGCCGGTCGCAACATCGGCATCAGCTGGATGGTCATCTCGCTCATCGGGGCGGTCATCTCTGGCTTCGTGGGCATCGCCTACGTCCAGCAGAACGGCATCACGCTCGACAACCCCGAGACGGTCGTGCTGGTCATGGCGCAGGCGCTGCTGCACCCCTTCGTCGCAGGCCTCGTGCTGGCGGCAGTGGTCGCCGCCATCATGTCGACCATCTCGAGCCAGCTGATCGTCTCGTCGTCCGCGCTCGTGGAGGACCTGTTCCAGGTCTTCACGAAGGAGCGTCCGTCGCAGAAGCTGCTCGTCATCCTCGGCCGCGCATGCGTGCTCGCGGTCGCGATCATCGCTGGCCTGCTGGCGCTGAACCCGTCGGACACGATCCTCGGCCTGGTCGGCTTCGCCTGGGCCGGCTTCGGTGCGGCGTTCGGCCCGATCGTGCTGCTGAGCCTGTACTGGCGCAAGCTCACGAACTGGGGCGCGCTGGCCGCCATGATCGTCGGGGCCGCGACCGTCTTCATCTGGGACGCGATCGAGAAGGCCAACACGGTCGACGGAGGCATCGCGCCCGGGTTCGAGATCTTCTCGCTGTACGAGATCGTGCCGGGCTTCCTGCTCGCCCTGGTCGTCGCGGTGGTCGTCAGCCTCTTCACCTACAAGCACAGCGCGGCGATCGACGACGAGTTCACGCAGACCGGCTCGATGGTGGCGCTCGGCAATCGCGGGGCGGCGCAGACCGCCGGTCACCCCAGCGCGACCGCCTCTGCGGATCGCAACGTGCTGCCGCGATCGGGCACCGGTCGGCCCGTCGCTGCTGATCGAACGCGCGGAGGCGCCGAGAGCACCTGGTGCTCTCGGCGCCTCCGTCGTCTGGGGAGCAGGGCCTGCAGGCTCAGTCGGGCCCGCGTCGACCGAGCACGCTGGCGAAGGCCGCGTGCAGCAGGGGGACGACGGACACGATCATGAGCGCCGTGCCGAGCGGCGGGTTCGCGGGCAGCAGCAGCACGCCGCCCACCAGCAGCCCGGCGAACAGGATTGCCGAGACCACGCGCCGGGCGACGCGCTCGAGGCGCGCGAGCGTGCGCTCCACGTTCGGCACGCTGACGCTCAGGCGCCCGTCCTCGAGCCGCGTCACCACCTCGTCGAGCCGCGCGGGCAGGCGGACCATGAGCCGGATCGACGCGATCGCTCGCTGCGCCGCGTCCTGCGCGACATTGCCCGTCTCCTGCCGCAGCAGCTGCGCGGCGTAGGGCTCGACCGAGTTCCAGATGTTGAACGCCGGGTCGAGCGAGCTGCACACGCCGGAGGTGAGCGACATCGCGCGGATGATCAGCAGGAAGTCCTCCGGCAGCTGGAACGGGAGCGTGCGGATCACGTCGCCGAACTCTGCCGCGAATGCCCGGAACTCTCGCTCGTCGACCTCCCGGAGCTCGGCGAAGCCCATGCCGCCGAAGCGATCGAAGGCCTGCGACATCGCGCGCTCCAGCCCTGACGCATCCGCTGACGGCAGGAGCGTGCCGAGGTCGCGCATGCCGTCCACCATGCCCTTGCCGTCGCGAGCAGCCGCAGCGATCAGGATCCTGCGCAGCCCGGCGCGCGTGGCGGAGGGCACCTCCCCCATCATCCCGAAGTCGATGAAGGTGAGCTGCCAGTCGACGCCCGGCGCGACCGCGGCATCCGAGCTGCGGACCGCGGGCGTGACGAAGATGTTGCCGGGGTGCGGGTCGGCGTGGAAGAAGCCGTAGGTGAACAGCTGGTCGAACATGACCGCGGCGAACCGGTCCGCGACCTCCGCCGGGTCGATGCCCGCGGCGCGCAGCCCCGCGACATCGTTGATCTTGATCGCGGAGACATCCTCGAGCGTCAGCACGCGCCGCGTCGTCCGCTCCCACACCACCTCCGGCACCCGCACGCGTGCGTCGTCGACGAAGCATGCCGCGAAGCGCTCGGCGTTCGACGCCTCGTGCACGTAGTCGATCTCGAGCAGGCTCGTCTCGGCGAACTCCTCGACGAGCGCGGGCATGTCCACGCGGCTCGACACCAGGCGGACGTGGCTGAGCCACTGCGCAACGCGCCGCAGGGCGGCCAGATCGACATCGACGATCGCGCCGATGCCGGGTCGCTGGATCTTGACCACCGCGTCGGTCAGACCGGTCTCCGCAGTGTCGATGGCGGCCAGGCTCGCGCGGTGAGCCTGCCCGAGCGATGCCGCGGCGATCGGCTGTGCCTCGACGCCGGCATACGCACGAGACAGCGGCATGCCGAGCTCGCGCTCTGCCAGCTCGCGCAACTGCTCGAACGGCACCGCCGGCACCTCGTCCTGCAGCCCCTCGAGCTCCTTCGTGATCTCCGGCGGGAGCACGTCGAGCCGCGACGACATGAACTGCCCCACCTTGATCATGAGCCCGCCGAGATCGACGGCGAGCACGTGGAACCGTCGCGCAAGACGCTGCAGCCGCGCGCTGCGGCCACGCGCTGCCAGCCGTGACAGCCCGAAGCGGGGCAGCACGAGCTCGAACCACCACAGGATCACCAGGTGGCGGGCTGCGAACCGCATGATGCGGCGGTACCGGGTCCGTGCGCTACGGGAATCGAACATCGAGCTCTCCTCGATCCCGCCGTGCCAGCGGCACGCGGCTCAGTCTTGAGCGAGGATCGAGTAGAGCCTACGGCGCGCTTCTTCGAGCACGGTCACCGCCTGCTGCACCTGCTGCGGCGTGCCGGTGCGTCCCACCTGCGCCGCGGCCTGCGCCAGCTCGATGCCGGCCTTCGGCAGCGTCGAGGAGCCCGACCGATCGTGGTCGCCCTGGGGCAGCCACGCGTGGCGATCCTTGGCCGCATCCGCCTCCTCGCGCCCACCCTCGGTGAGCGCGTAGGTCTTCCGCCCGTCCGCCTCGGAGGCGGTGATGAGCCCCTCGTCGGCGAGCAGCTGCAGCGTCGGGTAGACGGAGCCCGGGCTGGGTCGCCATGCTCCGCCGCTGCGCTCGTCGATCTCCTGGATGATCTGGTAGCCGTGCATGGGGCGCTCGGCGAGCAGCGCGAGCACCGCGGCGCGCACATCCCCACGGCCCATGCGCGATCCGCCCCGGCGGTCGAACGCGGTGCGGAGGTTGTCCATGGCCTCCCACATGTTCGCTCCCGGGCCGCGGTCGAAGCCTCGTGCGCCGTCGAAGCCAGCGCTTCCGAACGTTCCGTGCATGATGTCCTCCTCGACTCACCGACTGTCGGCGATACTCAACGATAGATCGGATGTAGCCGAAGCGGAAGAGGCGATCCGCGACAGAAGAGGTGCCTCGCCATCGGCGCGTGCCCGCGCCATGCTGGGGTGACGGCCGACGCCGACGTCGGGCGCCACGGGGAGGTGCGTCATGACCGAGCGGCTGCCGATCATCTACGTCCGCGGCTACGCCGGCGGGCAGGGTGGGATCGACGACCAGACCGACGACCCGTTCTATGGGTTCAACGTCGGCTCCACCCATGTGCGGGTCGGGGCCCGCGGCACCCCGACGCTCTACCAGTTCGAGAGCCCGCTGCTGCGTCTGATGCTCGATCACGACTACGACCTGAAGGTCAAGGGCGGGCAGCTCGCGTGGCTCGAGGCGCAGGAGAACGGCACTGTCGATCCCGCGACGATCTGGATCCATCGGTTCTACGACATCTCCGCCTCCACGTTCGGCCAGAAGCCGCAGGAGTATCGACTGGAGGACGCCGCAGACAGCCTGCTCGAGCTGATCGAGCTCGTGCGGCGCAAGACCGGTGCGCCGCGCGTCTTCCTCGTCGCGCACTCGATGGGCGGGCTGATCTGCCGATCGCTCATCCAGAAGGTGATCCCCGATCGGCAGCGCGTGCGCGCACAGCCGCGGACGGCGATCGACTACGTCGAACGCCTCTTCACCTACGCCACGCCACACGGCGGGATCGAGTTCGAGCTGGGATTCGGGCTGCTGGAGAAGGCGCGGGATGCGTTCGGCATCAACGGCGCCGACATCTTCGGGCCGCAGCGCATGTGGGAGTTCCTCACGCCGGGCAACGATCCAGGCCCCGTGCCGGACGGCTGGGATCCGCGCGCCGTGCCCGACAGCGCGTTCCCGAAGGACCGCATCTTCACCCTGATCGGTACCAATCCCGAGGACTACGGCGTTGCAGGGGGCCTCTCGGCGCGCGTCGTCGGGTCGAAGAGCGACGGGCTCGTGCAGATCGAGAACGCCTACGTGCCCGGCGCCCGCTTCGCGTTCGTGCACCGCAGCCACTCCGGTCGCTACGGCATCGTGAACTCCGAGGAGGGCTATCAGAACCTGCGGCGATTCCTGCTGGGCGATCTCGAGGTCACCGCAGACCTCGTTGGCGTGCGACTGCCCGGCACCCGTCGTGACGACGTGATCTGGCAGGCCGAGGTCGAGCTGGCGGTGCGAGGGCTGCCGATCCTGATGCACCAGCAGGTGGCCGCGCACCACTGCCCCGTCGTGCTCGAGCTGCCGCGCGACGACACCGACCAGCCGCAGCCGCTCGTGACGACCTTCCTCATCGCCGATCCCACCGCGCGGCCGGAGTCGGCGGAGACCGCACGCTACAAGCTCGACCTGCGGCTGCTCTCGCTGCGGCAGCGGCACGGGGTCTTCGACTTCGGCGACCACCTCGAGGCGACACCGGACTTCAGCGGCACCCTGATCGTCGACATCGGCGCGGCCGAGGGCAGGCTCTCGGCCTGGGCGGTGTGGCAGGCGGATGTTGCCGTGCCGCTGCGCGACTACGTACCGGTGGGCGCCCCGCTGCCCGACGAGGATGCCGCACAGGGGCGCTGGGTATCGAGCGTGCCGCTGCCGGAGCACGCGCGGGCGTTCCTCGGGCCCGATGCCGCAGTCAGGCTCACCGTGCGCGACCGGCACGGGGCCGGCGTCGAGGGGCTCTCGGGGCCCGCGCAGGGGTGACCGGTGCTCCTGGCGGTCGCATCCGGACGCGCTCCCTAGACTGAACCGATCCGACGGGCAGCCACGGGAGGACCGGATGAACGACACGCAGTCGGCAGGTCGCGCCCGCGGCGGCGTGCCCCAGGTGCGAGCCGCGTCATGGTGGCGCGACCTGTGGAAGCCGTTCTGGGCGATCCCGGTCGCGTGCGCCGTCGGTGCCATCGTGCTCGGGACGCTGCTGCCGATGCTCGACAACCTCGTCTCCGACAACATCGCGTTCGTGTTCCAGGGCGGGCCGGAGGGCGCGCGCGGGCTGCTCGCGACGATCGCGACCGGTATGATCTCGATGACGAGCCTGGTGTTCTCCATCACCATGGTCGTGCTGCAGCTGGCGAGCAGCCAGTTCACGCCCCGTGCGCTCGGCGGCTTCCTCGACAGCCGCGTGACGCAGGGAACGCTGGGCGTGTTCACCGCGAGCTTCGTCTACGCGCTCACCGTCACGCGCTCCGTGCGAGGAGACTTCGGCGACACTGGGACGTTCGTGCCGCAGCTGTCGGTGACGGTGGCGTTCCTGCTCGTGCTCGCGAGCGTCGGCTTCTTCCTGGCCTTCATCCACCACATCACCTCCTCCATCCAGGTCGCCCAGGTCATCTCCCGCATCGGCGACCGCACCCTCGCGCTCGCCGACACGATGTATCCGGAGCCCGCGGATGAGCATTCGACCTCCCTGGGCACGACGTGGTCCCCGAAGCAGGATGCTGCGCGCGTCGAGATCTCCACGCAGAAGCGGCACGGCCAGGTCACCTACATCGACTACGGCAGGCTCGTCGACTGGGCGAAGTCGCGGGATGTGGTCATCACGATCGATCGACCGGTCGGCGAGTTCCTCACCGAGGGCCAGAGCATGCTGCGGGTGTGGGGCACGGACGAGCTCGACGAGGGGACGACGGAGAAGCTGTTCGCCTCCATCGGCCTGGGCGCCGAGCGGCAGCTGTGGCAGGACGTGGCCTTCGGCATCCGCCAGCTCGTCGATATCGCCGAGCGTGCACTCTCCCCCGGCGTCAACGACCCGACCACCGCAGTGCAGTGCATCGATGAGCTGCACCGGATCCTCCGGCGCCTCGTGCAGCGGCAGTCCCCGAGCCCGTACATCGTCGACGACGAGGGCGCAGTGCGCATCGTGCACCACCCGCAGGCGATCGAGGACCACGTGCGCCTCGCCGTCGATGAGATCAGCCACTACGGCAAGGACTCGCTCCAGGTGCCGGTGCGGCTGCGCCGCATGCTCGACGACCTGGAGGGCGTTGCGATGGAGCGCTACCTGCCGGCGATCGCCGACGCGCGCGCGGTCGTCGATAAGCACTCGCCGACCGAGCCCGCGTGAGTCGGCGAGCGCGCGTGCGGGAGACCGCGATCGAGCGCCAGCGACGCATCTACGACCACGAAGCGGCCCGCTACGACCGCAGCATGGAGTTCGTCGAGCGGGTCTGGCTCGCGGGCGGCCGAGCGTGGCTGGGTGAGCGGGCCAGCGGGCGCATCCTCGACGTCGCCATCGGCACGGGCCTCACGCTCCCGCACTACCCGGCCGGCGCCGTCGTCACCGGCATCGACGTGAGCAGCGGCATGCTGGCGGTCGCTCGGCGGCGCGCGGCCGAGCTCGGTCGGGCCGTCGAGCTGCACGAGGGCGACGCGCAGCAGCTGCCGTTCGAGGGCGCCTCGTTCGACACCGTCGTGGGCGCGCTCGCGCTGTGCTGCGTGCCCGACCCGGAGCGCGCGGTCGCCGAGATGCATCGCGTGCTCGTGCCCGGCGGTCGCCTGCTGCTGCTCGACCACATCGGCAGCAGCTGGCCGCCGCTGCGCTGGGGACAGCGGCTGGTCGAGCAGGTGACCGTGCGCACCGCGGGCGAGCACTTCACCCGACGCGCGCTGCCGCTCGTCGTCGGGGCGGGCTTCGCCATCGAGCAGGTCGAGCGGCTGAAGGCCGGCACCGTGGAGCGGATCAGCGCCAGCAAGCGCATCGGCGACCAGGGGCGTGGCATCGCGCGCTGACGCGACTCGCCGGGTCAGCGCCGCGGGTCGATCATCGTGATGCCCGCTGCGGTCGAGCGGTCGAACCCGGGCAGCAGCCGTCCCGTCTCCTCGAGGCCTACGGTGCGCTCGATGAGGCGCTGCGGCTCGAGCACGCCCTGGGCGATGAGCTCCAGCATCGCCGGATAGTCGCGCGCAGCCATGCCGTGACTGCCGAGCAGGTCGAGCTCCCATGCGATGACCCGATCCATCGGCACTCGCGGATGCCCGTCGACGGGCGGCAGCAGGCCGATCTGCACGTGCCGACCGCGTCGGCGCAGGCTGAGCACCGCATCCGATGCGGTCTGCTCGCTGCCGACCGCATCGACCGTGACGTGGCTGCCGCCGTCGGTGATCTCGGCGATCGCTTCCGGCACGTCGCGGCCGTCGGCCAACACCACGTGCTCCGCACCCAGCGACTCCGCGAGCTCGAGCGCAGCCGCGTTGCGGTCGACCGCGATGACGCGCGCTCCGAGCGCGCGAGCGATCATCACGACGCTCAGGCCGACTCCGCCGGCACCGATCACCGTCACCCACTCCCCTGTCGCGACGCGAGCGCGCCCGACGAGCGCTCGGTAGGCGGTCGCGAAGCGGCAGCCGAGACTTGCCGCGGTCGCGACGTCGATGCCATCGGGGATCGCCACGAGGTTCACGTCGGCGGCGTGCAGCGCGACCTGCTCGGCGAAGGAGCCCCAGTGCGTGAAGCCGGGCTGCTCCTGCTGCGGGCAGACCTGCGCGTCACCAGAGCGGCACCAGTCGCAGCGCCCGCAGCCGCAGATGAACGGCACGGTCACGCGGTCGCCGACGCACCAGCGCTGCACGCCCCGCCCGACGGCGGAGATGACGCCCGCGAGCTCGTGGCCTGGCACGTGCGGGAACGCGATGTCGTCGTGACCCGCCCAGGCGTGCCAGTCGCTGCGGCAGAGCCCCGTGGCCTGCACCTGCACCACGACGCCGCCCTCCGGTGGAGCCGGGGCGGGAACTTCGCGAATTGCTGGCATGCCGCGGACGGCATCGAGGATGAGAGCGCGCATGCGCTTGATCCTCGCACCGCTCGACGCTGCCGGCGCGCGCCGCTCAGGCGAGCGAGAGGAAGAGGCGCTCGAGCTCGTCGATCCGCTCGCCGTCGCCCGGCTCGTCGGTCAGGCATTCCTTCAGCGCGCCCGCAACCACCAGGAACCCGGCGCGATCGACGGCCTTCGAGACCGCCGAGAGCTGCTGCACGACGTCGCGGCAGTGCGCCTCATCCTCCACTGCCGCGATGACGGCGGCGAGCTGTCCGTGCGCACGCCGCAGCCGGTTCACGATCTTGCGCTTCGCCTCCGGGTCATGCCGGGCCGTCATCTCTGGATCTGTCGCCACGAAGGCCTCCTCGGTTGACATCCACGATACCCCATGGGGTATCGTTTCGATACCCCTGGGAGTATCCAGGCCACGAACCGCCGGGAGGGCGAAGATGTGCAGAGCAGTGACGTGCCGCGTGTGCGGCAAGACGACCTGGGCCGGATGCGGCCAGCACGTGCAGGAGGTCCGCCGCACGGTGCCCGCATCCAACTGGTGCCGCAACCAGCACACGCCGAGCGAGATCGCTGAGTCGAAGGCCTCTCGAGGCGGCTTCTTCGCCCGCCTGTTCAACCGCTGATCCCACGACGAGAGGACATCACGATGTGCGCACGCACCACCTGCAACACCTGCGGCAAGCCGACCTGGGCCGGATGCGGCGAGCACGTCGAGGAGCCGCTCGCCGGCGTCCCCGAGGCCGACCGCTGCCGCTGCTGAACTGACGAGACACGAGGAGGACACCATGCTGCTGGAACGCATCTACGACGAGGACCTGGCGCAGGCGAGCTACGTCATCGGCTGCCAGGCGACGGGCGAGGCGGTCGTGGTCGACCCCCGCCGTGACATCGAGGTCTACCTTCGCTTCGCCGAGAAGCACGGTCTGCGCATCGCGCACGTGACCGAGACCCACATTCACGCCGACTACCTGTCGGGCACGAGGGAGCTGGCCGCGAGGACGGGCGCGCGCATGCACGTCTCCGACGAGGGTGGGCCCGACTGGGTCTACGGGAGCGGCTTCGACGAGGCCGAGCGGATGCACGACGGCGACGAGATCGTGGTCGGCAACGTGACGCTCCGCGCATCCCACACGCCCGGGCACACGCCCGAGCACCTCTCCTTCCTCGTGACCGACGGCGCGCAGGCCACCGAGCCCGGCTTCCTGCTCTCGGGTGACTTCGTGTTCGTCGGCGACATCGGCCGGCCCGATCTGCTCGACGAGGCCGCTGGCGGCGTGGACACGCGCTTCGAGGGCGCGAAGCAGCTCTTCGCGAGCCTGCGCGACCGCTTCCTCACGCTGCCGGACTACGTGCAGGTGCTGCCTGCGCACGGTGCCGGCAGCGCGTGCGGCAAGGCGCTGGGCGCGATCGCCGCCTCGACGGTCGGCTACGAGCGCACCGTCGCCTGGTGGGCCCCGTTCCTGGCCGCTGACGACGAGCAGGGCTTCGTGGAGGAGCTGCTCGGCGGTCAGCCGGACGCGCACGCGTACTTCGCGCGCATGAAGTCGCAGAACCGCAGCGGGCCCGCCTTGCTGGGCGAGCTTCCCGAACTGCGCGAGCGCACCACGGAGGCCGTGCGCGACCTGCTGCGCGACGAGGCAGCGATCCTCGTCGACACCCGCCACCACGATCTCGTGCACGAGGGCACCGTCGAGGGAGCGCTCAACATCCCGGGCCCCGCGAAGGCTGCGAGCTACGGCGCGTGGGTCTACGACCCGCAGAACGAGCACAGGCCGCTCGTGCTGCTGGCCGACGACCTCGAGGCCGCAGCGGCGCTGCGCGACCACCTCGTGCGGGTGGGCATCGACGCGTTCGACGGCTACATCCGCTCGCTCGACGGGCTCGACCTCGTGCAGCCGCGGCTGGTGCAGCCGGAGGAGCTCGACGGGCTCACCGACGCACAGCTCGTCGACGTGCGCGGTCGCACCGAGCACGCCGACGGGCACATCCCCGGCTCCGAGCACCTCAGCGGTGGGCGCGCGCTCTGGCACCTCGACGAGCTGCCCCGCGAGGGCACGGTCGTGACGTACTGCCAGAGCGGTGTGCGCAACAGCGTGGTGGCCAGCGCGCTGCGTCGCGCCGGCCTCGACGTCGTCGAGCTCGACGGCTCGTTCCAGGCATGGGAGCGCTTCACCGACCGCCAGCCCGCCACCGCCTGAGCGCTGACACGACCGAGGATCGAGCCGACCGATGACCCCTGCCGTGCTGATCGCCGTCCTGGCGCTCGCGCTCGTCGTGGGCATCAGCCTGGGACTGCTGGGCGGCGGCGGCTCGATCCTGACCGTGCCGATCCTGACCGGCATCGCCGACGTCGAGCCGCGGGTGGCCATCGCATCCTCGCTGTTCGTCGTGGGTGCGACGAGCGCGGTCAGCCTCGTGCAGCATGCACGGGGCGGCCGCGTCCGTTGGCGCGTCGGCCTCATCTTCGGAGCAGCCGGCATCATCGGCGCGCTCGGCGGCGGGCTGCTGGGTGGTCTGCTGCCGCCCGCGGTGCTCATGCTGCTGCTTGCGGCGACCATGGTCGCCGCCGCGATCGCCATGCTGCGCCGCCGCAAGCGCGACGATGCCGACGACGGCGCCGCACCACACGTGCTGCGCATCCTGCTGCTGGGCGTCGGCGTCGGCATGCTGGCGGGCCTCGTCGGCGCAGGCGGCGGGTTCTTGATCGTGCCGGCGCTGATCGTGCTGGCCGGCATTCCCGCAGCGGCCGCCATCGGCACCTCGCTGCTCGTCATCGCGATGCAGTCGCTCGCTGGCCTCGCCGCCCAGCCAGCGTTCTTCGACATCCCGTGGGCGCTGGTGCTGCCCTTCACCGGGATCGCGATCGGCGGCTCGTTCCTGGGCTCGGCGCTCACCGGCCGCATCCCCGATCGTGCCCTGCGTCGCGGCTTCGCGATCCTGCTGCTCATCGTGGCCGCGGCCATAGCCGTGCAGCAGGTGCTCCGGCTCTTCCCGCTTGCCTGATCCCCCGCTGCTCCCCCATCGAAGGAACACCATGACCACGATCCGCACCGCCGGCTTCACGAGCGTCGCGCTCGCCCTCACACTCACCGCGGCGGGCTGCGCCTCGCCTTCACCGTCGGCAGCACCGCAGGCCGCTCCTCTGCCCGACGACGCGGTCGTGAGCGACGTGCGCACGGCCGAGGAGTACACGGAGGGCCACCTCGACAGCGCCGTGCTGCTGGACGTCTCCAATGGCGACCTCGAAGCTGCGCTCGCCGACCTCGACCCCGCCGTGCCCTACTTCGTGCACTGCCGCTCGGGCAGCCGTTCGGCAGTGGCCGTTGCCATGATGCGCGACGCGGGGTTCGCCGATGTCACCGACCTCGGCTCGCTCGAACAGGCCTCCGAGGCGACCGGCTTGCCTGTCGAGCGCTGAGCGCTCGCGCGCGCGGTCCGAACTCGGTCGCCGCACTCCCCGCAACACCCCCGCAACACTTCGCCTGCTCGCATCGCGGGCCCCACCGACACAGAAAGCAGCTGCACACCATGAGCACGCAAGACATCACCATCGACACCATCGACGCGACGGTCGCCGCTGACGGCATCGTGCTGCTCGACTTCTGGGCCGCGTGGTGCGGTCCGTGCCGCGCGTTCGCGACCGTCTTCGAGCGAGCCGCGGAGGCCAATCCCGACATCGTCTTCGGCAAGGTCGACACCGAGGCCGAGCAGCAGCTCGCCGCATCGTTCCGCATCACGTCCATCCCGACGCTCATGGCGTTCCGCGACGGCATCCTGGTCTTCTCGCAGCCCGGCGCCATGCCGCCGGCGCAGCTCGACAGCCTGATCGCCGGCGTGCGCGGGCTCGACATGGATGACGTGCGCCGCCAGGTGGCCGAGCAGCGCGCGACCAGCGACGCATCATGACCAGGCGTCGCCTGGCCGCGATGTGCAGCCCCGGCACCGCCGAGCGCATCGTGCAGGGCGCAGTCGCGGTGCTGATCGGCGCGTTCGCGCTCGACAGCCTCGAGAACCCGGCGCTGGCGATCATCGCCGGTCTTGTCGCGGTCGTGCTGCTCGCCGGCACCATCGGCGGCTGGTGCCCGGGCGCGCTGCTCGCGCGTCGGGCCGCGGCCGGCGCCGAGCCGAACACGCGCGGCATCCCCGAGGCTTGTCAGCCGCTCGAGCACTGACGCAGCGGTCAACATGCGCATTCCTCAGGTGCCATGCTGAACCCATGGCGCAGTCCACCGACCTCCTCGCTGTCCTCTTCGATGCAGACAACGTGCAGCATTCGCAGGTCGGGTCCGTCCTCTCCAGGGCCGCAAGACTCGGCACGGTCGCGGTGAAGCGCGCGTACGGCGACTGGACGACGCAGACGCTCAATGGCTGGAAGCCCGTCGCGAACCAGCACGTCATCCAGCCGGTCCAGCAGTTCGCCAACACGACGGGCAAGAACGCCACCGACAGCGCGCTCATCATCGACGCGATGGATCTGCTGCACTCCCGCCGGTTCCAGGGCTTCTGCATCGTGTCCTCCGACAGCGACTTCACCAGACTTGCCACACGAATCCGGGAAGAGGGAATCCCGGTCTACGGCTTCGGCAAGACGACGACGCCGGCTGCCTTCCGCAACGCGTGCAGCGAGTTCACCTACCTGGATGCCGTCAAGAAGCCAGCATCCCTCCCGTCGAAGCCCGTCACCGCCTTGACCGCACCGGGAGCACAGGCCACGCAGGCCGTCGGGCAGACGAAGGCAGCTGCCCCGAATGCACAGCCGCCTGCGGCGAAGACCAAGCCCGCTTCCCAGCAGAGCAAGGCGCCCAGTGCCACGACGTCCCGGACGCCGCAGCGCGTCGCCCCCGCGCAGCTGCGCAGCGACGCGCAGCTCGTGTCGGGGCTGCGCAACTGCGTTGCGAGCGCCTGCGGCGACGACGGATGGGCAGACCTTGCCGCGGTGGGGTCGCTCATGAGCACCCGGCAGCCGGGCTTCGCCTCTCGCAGCTGGGGCTACGCGAAGCTCTCCGACCTGATCCGCTCAACCGAGCTCTTCGTCGTGGAAGCACGGCCCGCGGGCGGTGCACGGGTGCGCGACACGCGGAGCGGCGTCTGAGAGGCAGCTGTCGACCCTCCGCGCTCAGCCGTCCTTGCCATGCTGTTGCGATGACCGATGTGGTGCTCGACCTCGACGGCGTGCTCTCGACCCGCGACACGTTCGCGACGCTCCTCGTCGCCGCCGCGGGACGTCGACCCCTGACAGCCCTGCGGAGCGCCCCAGCGCTCGTGCGCTGGTTGCGCGCAGGTCACGATGTGCCGCGGCACGCGGAGGCCTCTCGGGCGGTGGCGCGCGGCCTGCTGCGGGGGATGCCGGAGTCGACCTATGACGTTCTCGCTCGCAGCGTCGGCAGCCGCATGGGTGCGAGTGCCGCGCGCGCATCCATGGTGGACGTTGCCGCCAGGTGTCGCCGCGACGGCGCGCACATCGTGGTCGCCACCGGGTCCGAGCACAGGCTCGCCACCGCGTTCCTCGCATCCGCAGGTGTCGAGCACGACCTGCTGCTCGCCTCCACCCTGCGCTGGACAGCGACCGGGCCGGAATTCGACCGACACATCCGCGGCGAGAGCAAGCTCACGACACTGCAGGAAGCCGGCGTGGATGTGGAGCAGCGCCGCTTCTGGACGGACTCCTACGATGACTATCCGACTGCGCGAGCGGCCGCATCGGTGGTGCTCGTGGCCCCGTCGCGCCACTCCGCAGCGGCGTATCGCGCCTCCGGCCTCGCCACCGAACTCCTACCCTGATTCCGAATGACGACGAGAGGCGAACGCCATGAGTGACCCCAAGAAGCAGGCGCGACGCGCATCGCCGCGCGTGCTGCTCATCGGCTGCGGACGACTGGGCACCCTGCTCGGCACGCAGCTCGTGGCCGAGGGTTGGGAGGTCGTCGCGATGCGGCGGGATCCGTCGATGTTGCCCGGCAGCTTCACCGTCATCGCCGCGGACGTTCGGCAGCCGCTGCAGCAGGCGCTGCCGGCGGTCGACGCGATGGTGATCACGCTGCCGCCCGGAAGCGACCGCTCCGAGGCCGTCGAGGGCTACCGGGCAGTGCTCGAGCACCTCGCGGAGGCGCTGCCCTCGGTGCCGCCACGCGTGCTGTTCGTGTCGTCGACCCGCGTCTTTGACGGCATGCCGGGTCCGCGGCCGATCAGCGAGGCCGACGAGCCCGTGCCTGGGTCCGATCGCGCCCGGGCACTGCGCGAGGGCGAGCTGCTCGCCGTCGACCGCTTCGCCGCGACCATCATCCGGCCGGCTGGCATCTACGGACCCAGTCGTGACTCGCTCATTCGCCGGGTCGCCGAGGGCGCGCCGATGCAGCACGCTCGCCGCACCAACCGCATCCACGAGACGGACCTGGTGCGCGCGCTGCACGCCATGCTGCGGTCAGACGCGCCTCCGGCCGTCCTGCATGCCGTCGACCAGACGCCAGCGCCGCTCGGCGACGTCGCGGCGCATATCGCCGAACGGCTCGGTGTCGCCACGCTCCCTGCGATCGAACCAGCCGTCAGCAGCGGTACGGTGCTCGACGGGGCGCTGATGGCGAGCCTGTTGGGCTCGCTCACCTTCCCGGGCTACCGCGAGGGCTACGACGAGTTGCTTCGGGAGCGGCGCTCACGGCGAATCTAGGGAGCGACGTCCACGAGCTCGAGGGGGAAGTACACCACGGGTGGGGTCGAGGGTGGCCGGTCGACGAAGAACAATGCCGCGTACGATCCGACGATTGCGACACCGACGAGCGCCCAGGCGGTCAGCAGCACGAGACGCCTGACGCGCAGCACGAAGTGCCGATCGTGGCGCTGCCACTGCGTCACCAACCATCCGAGCGCGATCATGCCCAAGACCGCGCCCTGCACAGCAGGCATCACCTGGACGACGACCGACCAGCTCGGTCCCGTCTCACCACCGCCTCCGCCGGACGAGCCGAACGCGCCGGAGAGCAGCCACGCGGCAAGTCCGGCAACCACCAGGAACCGAATTCCCCAGTCCCTCTGCTCGGTGAAGTCCCGCTCGATCTCCAGCGGGGTCGCGGGCTGCTGCGTCGTCATGCCGCCATCCTTGCGGTGGTTCGCGCTGCGAGCAAGAGCGAGAGGCATGCGTCCGCTGGCACCGACGACGTCGGACGAGCCCGGCCGCGAAGCTCTGGCGCCCAGAGCGATCCCCCTCAGAGCGACCAGACCAGTCCGGGCCGCAGATGGCTCGGTACAGCATTGCTGATGCCCGCCGGAACATCGCTCCTCACGCCACCTGGTTCTTCGATCTCATTGGCGATGATGTCGGCCAGGATGTCGTCGTCGACGGGACGGAAGAGCTGGCCGTGCTCGACGACGTTGCGATGGAACGCGTGCAGCACCGGCTCACGAAGCCAGCGGTAGAAAACGATCACGTCGTCGTCGTGTGTCCCGCCCCAGATCCAGGCCACGAGCGAATTCCGCTCGAGGTCTTGGAGAAGCCGCCGAGTCTCTTGCAGCACAGCCTGTGCGTTCAACTTCACGCCGCATCGTCCCACGTGGCGCCGCACGTCCGCCAGAGCTCGTCCTCGATCGCCACTGATGCCGTGCTTGCCGGTCGAACGACAAGCCGGGAGCCACTACGGCGTTGGAATCGTCCGACGCACCGCGACAACGAAAATCCGCGGTCGCCCGCGGATTTTTGGTGGATCTGGGGAGACTCGAACTCCCGACCCCCTGCCGACTGTTCGACTGTCATTTTCCGCTACTTTCTGCCGATTTCGGGCCCATTCAGCCCCTCTCATGCCTACACGATCCCGCTCGTTCCCGCTCAATCTGGACACATTCTTGGACACTTGCCGCCGCTGCTTAGCGCAGTGCACGCGCCGCACTCAAGTCACCTAAGGCGTCGTCCCGCATGCGAAAGAGACCCGCGCGCCCGGTGCGCCAGTCCAGACCCCTCGAGCAGCACCAGTCGGCCGCGTGGCTGCAGGGGCAGCAGGAGCGCGGCGACAGCTACTTTTCCCTCTGCTTCGGCTTCGACTCCGAACCTTGCGGGGTGTTCGAGCCGCACCCGGAAGAGGCCCTCGCCGACGCCGTCATGACGGCCAGAGGTACCGGTGCAGATGAACGTGCGCACCGACGGTGAGCTGCTTGCTCAACTTGGGCTTGTGACCTATGGCGTTAGAACCTTCCAGCTGAATGTCACGTGCTCGTGTACATAGCTGCCGTCGTTCACCTCTTCTTGCACCTCGTCGATCGTGATGACGCACAGTGCGCCCCTTGAGTTGAGTAGTGCCACCATCTGTCCGACCAGCGGCTGAGCGGTTCGTGCAGGAGAAAGAAATTCCTCGACCGTCGCCGGATCGTAGGTCTTACCCGTGATGAGGCCGAGCGCCTTTAGTCCCCCGTCGCTATACACGTACACGCTGTTCGCTCCACGCCCACTGAACTGGACTCTGAACTCGTACTCGTCGTGGCCAATCGTGTAGTGCCGATGGTCGCCATATCGGAAAGTCGTTCTCCCGCTTAGAGCAGGATTCGCGTACTGACCAGGATCGCGGAGTGCGTCGACGCGTTCGAGTCGCGCCGCGCGCCTGCGGATTTCCGCTAGCGGGACGGCTTCCGCTGCACTTGCGGGCAGCCCCTCAACCCACCGCCAGATCGCATCGAGCTGGCTGGCGCCGGGAAAGTTGTTGTCGTCAGGCCTCGCGTTGAAGTCAAAGCCCTTAGGTTCCACGCCATCGAGCCATAATGGTAGGGAGCGGCCCGGATTGCGTACCCACACGACAGATAGCCACGTCGCAGGCTTTTGCGCATAGACCGCGCTGATCCACTTAGTCTCGATGCCTACGCCCGACTCTGGCATGCGATCCGCACGCTCGACGTAGTTCTCGTCCACGACTAGCAATACGTGTCTCGCGTTGATCACCTCACGCATGAAGCCGCTCAGGCTGGAACCATAGTCGACAGCTTCGTCAATCTGGACAGCGTATCCGAGTTGATGAAGCTGACTGGCAAGCAGACGGACCCACTCACGATGCTCACCCGAGGTCCAAGCGTAGGAGACGAAGACGTCAGCACTCATTTCGCCTTTAGACTATCCGACTAGGTCTGGCCTCGGGCTTCACGGGTACGATCTCGTCGACCTCGGGGTAATGGTCGTCGTGGTGGTGCCGGCGGTCAGCGAGGGCGACGTTCAGCCACTTCGTCGACCATGGGCAGTTCGGCCAGCAGCAGGCGCCGGCGGCGGGGAGCGTTCCCGACCGGGTACGTCTAGGCCCGTTCATTGAGCGCTCAGCGTGTCGCGCGAACGACCGTCCGCGACAAGACCCTGATTCCGCGGCACGCCGTGCGGCAAGCCGCCGCGACTGCCTCAGGACTCGCTCTTCGCGGCATCACCGTCTGCTGCATCGCGCCTCCCTTCGTTTCCCAGCATCCGTTGCCAGGTCTCCTGGTTGGTCTGAGTATCCGCGCTTGCCTGATCAAGCATCCCGCTGATGATCTCTTTGGCCCGTTCCGGGTGGACGCCATCAACCTGCGCAACCGTCCCGTGTGCGTTCTCGATACGAACGGAGCTGGTCTTGTGACGCTCGATCAGCGCCACCAGGATCGGCGAGACCTTGGCGATCAGCACAGAGACCCCGGCCGTGGCTGGTCCCGCTATGGCGAGGATCGAGAGCCACTGGTCTGCTGAGAGCTCGACGACACGACTGGTCAGGATGCCCGCGCGCGCAAGGTCATCCTCGAGTTCGTCCGCGATCTCGGGACTGACGCGAAGATAGAAGGGGTAGTCGGCTACCGGACTTGCCGACGTGCGGATGACGATCGCGGATGATGCGGACACGCTATTTTCCATAGCCGATGATGGCATCCGTAGCCGGGAGATGCGCGTCGTGAACTCCGACTTGGTTGCCCAACTGTCGGCGGGACCAGATGCTTGAACCGTCCCCGGTTCTCTGCCGCTCCTATGCGGGTGCCAGCACCGGGTGGGATGGCGTTTCGAGGTCAGCGTAATACGCGGCCTCGAACTCCTCGGGAGGGACGTCGCCGAGGGTCGAGTGCAGGCGCCTGGCGTTGTACCAGTCGACCCATTCAGCGGTGACCCATTGGACGTCCTCGAACTGCCGCAGCGGACCGGCCCGGAACGGCGAGTCGTCGCGCATCGCTTCGGTCTTGAGCAGGGTGACGGCGCTCGTATTCAGCCAGCGACTGTCGGGAGAGTCGCGCGTTGAAGACCACGCGCACGCCGTCGCGCTCGACCCGCGCAGGCGCAGGTCGATGCCGACGATGCGTAAAGCGTTGGTACTCGCGAGCCGAAGTGGACACGACGGTTTGAGCGGGAAAATCTACTCGATCGCGAGCTCTCGGCCTCGCATCAGGACGAAAGACACCGCGCTAGACTGCCGGGCCTTCACCTCACTCGCTCCTCACGCTCAGTACCCGACGATCAAGCGCCGGTCATTCTCAACGATTTCGAAAGCTTGCAGCGAATGCGTTAATGAAGTCTCGAGCCCCGCGCGATCCCCGCTGCCTGAGCCGGTTTCGGTCGGTTCCGCGCCTTCCCACCCGGGGCCAACGCCGTGAATTGCGTCGTGGTCCCGCCGAATGTCTTGCAGCAGATGACACAAGCGGGTCGCGCCGGGAATCAAGTGCAGGTCCAAGTCTTCAGCGGAGATTTCAGCCGTGGGTTGGCCAAAGCCAGGATTGGCGGAGAGATACCGATGCAGTGCGTCCGCACGAACGCACCACGCCCAGTGATTGAACCAAGGCTGAAGGCGCGTCTCTACCGGAGCCGAGGCGATGGGTTGGCGCGTGCCCGCCCAGCGGCGGCGGTAGGCCGCTCCCTCAGATCGGGGCGGATTCACACACGCTCGACAATAGCCAGAGGCATCGGGATCCACGCGACACGTACGCAGCCACGGCGCCGTTCTAGTCGTTGGTGATGCGGGGAGGACGTAGATGAGCGCTGCTTGACCGTGAGCCACATAATCGGCCAACTGTCGTCGCGGAACCCGAATCACCCAGTCCGTAGGGCGAGCGTGAGATGCGTAAAGAGTCTTGCACTCGAAGACGAAGGTCCGCGTCGCGCCCCGTAGTTCGTGATCCGGCGTTCGCGGGCCAGCGTTATTGTTCGGAGAGATGACGACGGCCGTCGGAGCAACTGAGATTAGCTCAAAAACGAACAGGGAGTCAATCGTTCGTTCCGCCACAACAAGAGGCATCCGCCACATCCTTGAATGTCGTACTTGTTTTCGTCAACTCCGCGAACTCCCATTGAGCGCACTTCAACAGATTACGACAAGACCGGCCGCTGCCAGCGCTGCGGCGCGCATTGCCGAGTCGCGCGCCGTGACCTCGGATGGCACGAGTCGGTCCCGCTACCACGGCTGCGACAGCCGGCGGGCCGAACAGGTCGATCGGCCGAAGCCGGATGGGGGCACGCGAGGCTATGCGAGCGCTCGCTTCAGCGGGTGCCGTCATACGAAAACGGTAGCCGGAGGCGGGCCCCACCATCGGCGCTCTCCGCAGGCGTCATGCGCCGCGTGCTGCGGCGCTCGACGTCGCCTCACGCGCTCTTGCGGTAGGTGGCGCGAAATACTTGGTCTTCGAACCACTGCTTGAAGTCGACGTTGTCGGAGTACTCCTTATACAGTTGCGTCTCGTCCTGCACCAGGCTCAGCATGACCTTGCCGAGCGCGTCAACCATTGCGACCTTGGCGTTGGCCCGATCGTTGTTCGCCATCGCTGTCTGGTACACCGGATCCTCAGCGACCTTGGCCGGCACCTCTTCGCTGACCCGCTGGCGGATGCGCTCCTCGTCCTGCCACGAGATGTTGCCAAACAGCGCGTTGAATGAGGCAAGAATCTCGCTGAGCCGCTCCATCTCGGGCTCCGGACGCCCACTGGCTCCCGCGCCGGGCACCGGCTCAATCTCGGCTTCCCCATCCGCGAGGGCGATCGCCATCGCGGTTCGCTTCTCAACGCGGAAGGAGTCGAGATCGATGCTCTCGAGCACGCCCACCGACAGGTCCTCGCCCTCAGGCGAGGGCAGCTTCGGCACCAGGAAGCCGAGGTAGATCGAGAGCTTCTCCCACCACACGTTCGTGTACGGGAGGATCGCGGACAGGAACCCGTAGGTGCGCACGAACGCCTTGGCGGCACCCTTGAACGCGACCTGCTCGTCCTCGTCCATGGTCTCGACGTACTCCGACACTGACGCGTCGAGCAGGGGGTGCAGCTCGTCGATGCCTGCGTCTGCGAGGTATCGCGCGACGAAGTGGTCGACACCTTCCTGGGTGAAGACGGCGGCGTTGACGAGGTCGGCGGCGAGATCGTTGAGCTTGTCGGGGTCGGTCTCGTCGGCCAGCACGGTGGTCTGGTGGTAGTCCTGGAACGCAAGCTGGATCGTGTCGACGTCGTTGGCGAAGTCGAGCACGGCGCAGTCGTGCTTCTGGGGATGCGCGCGGTTCAGCCGCGACAGCGTTTGCACGGCCTTGACGCCCGACAGCGGCTTGTCGACGTACATGGTGTGGAGCAGTGGCTCGTCGTAGCCGGTCTGGAACTTGTCGGCGCAGATCAGGATGCGGTACGGATCTTCCTGGATGCGAGCCGGTATCTCGGAACTGGCGAACCCGTTGAACTGTGCCTCAGTGACCTTGTCGCCCGCCTCGTCCTTGAAGTCGGAGAACGCGACGATGGCCTTGTAGGGCCGCTTGGTCTCGACCAGATGCGCGCTCACCGCTTCGAAGTAGTCGATGGCGCGAGCGATCGAGGAGGTGACGATCATCGCGCGTGCCTGGCCGCCGATCTTGCGGGGCTGGAAGACCTGCGCCTGGAAGTGGTCGACCATGATCTCGGCCTTCTGCCGGATCGCGTGCTGCTGGCCCTCGACGTAGGTGCGCAGCTTCTTCGATGCTCGCCGCGCGTCGAACTCGGGGTCGCTCTCGACCGTCTTGACGAGCTTGTAGTAGGTGTCGACCGGCACGTAGTTGGCGAGCACGTCGAGGATGAACTTCTCCTCGATCGCCTGCCGCATCGTGTAGCTGTGGAACGGGCGATGCTTGACGACGCCGTCCACCGCGTAGGAGTGCCCGAACGTCTCGAGCGTCTTGTTCTTGGGCGTCGCCGTGAAGGCGAAGTACGACGCGTTGGGCAGCATCTTCTTCGATTCCATGAGCCGGTTCAGCGCATCCTCGGTGTCTTCGACACCGACATCGAGCCCGTCCTTCGACAGCGCGGTGGCGAGCGCCGCCGAGACCTTGCCGCCCTGGCTCGAGTGCGCCTCGTCGATGATGATTGCGAAGCGCTTCTCCCGCTGCGCGCCCTGGATGCCCGCGACGATGTAAGGGAACTTCTGCACCGTCGTGATGATGATCTTCTTGCCGGCTTCGATAGCCTCGCGCAGGTCCTTCGAGCTCTCGGCGTGCTGCACGGTCGACTTCACCTGCGTAAAGCCCTTGATGGTGTCGCGGATCTGGCTGTCGAGGATCACCCGATCGGTGACGACGATGACCGAGTCGAATGCGCGCTCGCCCTGATACTCCGCGCCGGTCAACTGGTGCGCCAGCCAGGCGATCGAGTTGGATTTGCCGGAGCCGGCCGAGTGCTGGATGAGATAGCGGACGCCGCTGCCGCGCGCTTCGACGTCGGCGACCAGCTTCCGCACCACGTCGAGCTGATGGTAGCGGGGGAAGATCACCGACGACGCCTTCTTGCCCGTCTTCTGATCCTTGGTGGTGAGGACAGCCGCGAAGTTCTCGATGATGCCCGCGAGGCTGCGGGGCTCGAGCACCCGCTTCCACAGGTAGTCGGTCATCACGCCGTCGGGATTGACGGGATTGCCCGCTCCCCCGTCGTTGCCCTGGTCGAAGGGCAGGAACCACGACGACGTGCCCGCCAGCTTCGGGCAGAAGCGCACGTGGTGGTCGTCGACGGCGAAATGCGCCATGCAGCGGCCGAACGCGAAGATCGGTTCGCGCGGATCCCGATCGGTCTTGTACTGCTTGACCGCGTCCTCGACCGTCTGGTTCGTGATGTGGTTCTTGAGCTCGAAGGTCGCGATCGGCAAGCCGTTGACGAACGCGACGAGGTCGAGCGACTTGCTTGCGTCCTTCGCGCTGTAGTGCACCTGACGGGTGATCGTGAAGCGGTTCTGCTCGAAGAGCGCCGCGGCTTTGGCGTTCTGCGCCGCCGGGGTCGGGTAGTAGAGGTCGATGTGGTGCGGACCGTGCGCGATGCCGGCACGCAGGCTCGCGACGATCCCGTTCTTCGTGATCTCACCCTGCAGTCGCGCGAGCAGCTTGTGCGTCGTGGGCGAGTCGCCGTCGAGGTCGAGGTCGTCGACGAGGTGCGGCTGGGTATCGTGGATGAACCCGCGGAACGTGGGCAGGTCGAGGCAGTACGAGGCGTTGAAGTCGACTGCGGCACCCTCCACCCAACCCGGCGTGCCGCCGGCGGCGACCATGTCGGCGACGATCAACGCTTCGAGGGTCGCCTCATTCAGGCTCGTCGGCGCCATGCGGCTCTCTCCTGTTGCTCTTCGCGAGGTTCTCGAGGGCGGTCAGCGCTGCCGTGTCGTGCTCTTCCTCGAGCTCGGCTTGTGCGGCTTCTCGAGTGCGGCGGTGCTGCTCGTACGCGGCGTAGCGCTCAGCGGTGACCCGGTCGGCGTCGCGCGCCGACACGGTGCCCGGGCCGGACAGGATGCTGCGCTCGTCGAACGTAAGGAAGCGGTCGGTCTGCGCAATCCACTCCGCCATCGTGATCTGCTGGCGCCTGCGGGCTCGGTCTTCCGCGAAGTCGAGGAAGCGCGTCGTCAGCAGGTTGAGCTCGCTCAACTCGTCGGGCGTGAGGTAGTTCTTCGAGATCGCGACATCACCCTTGCGCACCGCGGGCCCCTTCCAGCTGGTGAGCCCCATGTTGTCAGCAGCGGGGTCGGAGCGTTCGACGATCAGCTCGCCGGCCGTGCGGCCGGTGACGGCGAACAGCAGCTTGTTCTGCACCGTGGCGAAGAAACCGCGGGCGGTGTCGCTCGTTCCGACGTAGTCGACGCTCGTGGCCGAGAAGATCTCGCGCACCTTCTGATAGAACCGCTTCTCGGACGAGCGGATGTCGCGGATGCGCTCGAGCAGCTCATCGAAGTAGTCGACCGCCGCGGGGTCCTTCAGTCGCTCGTCCTGCAGCGCGAAGCCCTTGACGAGGTACTCGCGCAGAACGCTGGTTGCCCACTGTCGGAACTGCACGGCTCGCGGCGTGGTGACGCGGTAGCCGACAGCCAGCACCATTTCGAGGTTGTAGACCGTGACCTCGCGGCGCACCTGGCGGCCGCCCTCGTCACGAACCATTAACTCTGAGTTAATGGTTGCCTCCGTCACTTCGCCATCGGCGAGGAGGCGTCGGATGATCTGGGCGATGTTCGGTACCGACGTGCCGTAGAGGTCTGCCAACTGCGCTTGAGTGAGCCAAACGGTGCCGTCGACCGCACGGAGCTGCACCTCAGCACCGTCCGGGTCGGTATAGAGGATGATCTCGCCGGAGCCGCCGTCACTCATCGACGCTCTCCGGCTCGAGCTCCCTCTCAAGCAGTCCTTCGAGCTCGTCATCGAGTTCGAGCGCGGGGTCGTCGTCGCTGAGGGCGGGCAGCGTCGCCGCGATCTCGCGCACGTCGACCTGCCCGGTGACGACATCGGACGTGAGCCGAGTGCGGAACTCGCGGAGCAGCTCCATCTCGCGACGGGCGCGCTTCACGATCGCAGTCGACGCCTGTTCGGTGGACGCGATGTGATCTGCGATGGCTTCCTGCTCCTCACGGGGCGGCACAGGAAGCCAAATGCGACCGAAATCCTCGGAGTAGAGCCGCATAAAACCAGATTCTCCGGTACCAAGGCCGCTGGAATGGTTGCGGAACTCCGCCATCGCGGCACGGGTCTTGAAGAGCCGAAGGTAGTAACGCGAATCGACTGACTCGGACACCATCATCGTCGAGTAATCGGGGCTCACAAGACCCGCCGAGTCGGCGATGGCGAAGAGGCCGGACGCCGCACGCATGCGGTTCATCACGAAGACGCCGGGGTGAACCTTCTTGTAGTTGACGAGGGCCTCTTGGTCGATCGGCCTGTTGGAGACCTCGTCGTGAAACACCAGTCCAGTAGCGGCTCGCAAAGACAGGAGACGTTCCGCACCAGTGCCGGATCGCGCATCAAACTCGCGAAACACGTATTTCGCCCTACTGGCCTCCCAGTGCGCGGGCACGTCTCCCAGCCACGGGATGCCTGAGCCCTTGAGGGGGACCGACGGATCGAGACCACAGGTGACCGCCTGGTAAATAATCGCCTGCTTCTGCTCTTCGAGCAACGCGACGAGTCTACGCTTGGCGGCAATCGCTCGATCGATTCGCGCGTGCGCGTGCGCGAGGTACTTCACGATCGCTGCCTGCTCGTCGGCGGGCGGAAGCGGAGTCCTCACAGAGAGCAGGACGTCGGTGCGAATCGACTTCCGCAGACCGGTGTAGAGCGGACGCAGCCCCTTCTGGTCGTCGACGGAGGTGTAGAAGTACGCCAGGAACTCTCTGTCAATCTCATCGCTCACCTCAAAGCGTGTGTAGGCGCTCGTGATCATTCCGGGCTTTGGAACTAGCCCAAGAGTTCGGGGAGTTTCATCGATGTCGAACAGACAGAAGACAAGATCTCCCTCCGCCACGAACTGGTACCCGTCGAATGTCGCGGGAATCTTGCCCTCGAGATTGTCGATGTCTCGAGGCACGACTCCTGCCTTCGTGAGTGCCAGCAATCGCTGAGAAGCCGACGCCTCTCCGACGATCTCTTTCCGGCTGACCATGAAGGACTTGTTGCGAACGAGCTTCCAGTCAGCAGGGATTTGAGGCGCCCACTCAATGCCAGAAGGAATCCGATCGCGCTGCTTCAGATCTCGGAACATCAGCCGACAATCTCGCTGAGCAGGTCGTCCGTCTCAGCCTCGAGCGCGCGGATGTCCGCACGGATGTCATCGAGCGTGCGCATCGGGGCCGGCTTATAGAAGTGGCGGGTGAAGCTCACCTCGTAGCCGATCTTCGTCTTCGACTCGTCGATCCAGGCATTCGGAGCGTAGGGCAGCACCTCACGTCGGAAGAAGCCTTCGACGGCGCTCACATACTCCCTCGCCGATTCGGTGAGCGGGATCTGCTCGGTGTCGCTCAGGTCGGGGTCGCGCTCATACTCGACCACCCTCGCCTTGCCGTCGATCTCGATCTCGAACAGCCCGTGGAGCGGGTCGGCGGCCGTACCCGGCTTGTGCACCTTCTTGATCACCGCGGGCGCGTCGTCGGACCGCTCACTGCTCGCCTTGAGCGCCTTCAACTCCGCGGCCGTGTAGACGCGGCCGGGCACGGCATCCGTCAGTCGCAGCGGTCGGTCAACGGCCACCTTGCGGTAGCCGAAGTCGGCGTTGTCGAACACCTTCGACACCTCGTCATCAGCCGTATCGAACGCGTGGAACGTCGCCATCACCCTCTCGATGTCGGCGGCGGATAGCTCACAGTTCTTGCTGCCGAGGTTCTTGCGCAGCGGCGTGAACCACTTCGTCGCGTCGATGAGTTGCACCCGGCCGGCGCGGCGCTCCTCCTTGCGGTTGCTGAGCACCCAGATGTACGTGGCGATACCGGTGTTGTAGAAGAGGTTGAGCGGCAGCGCGACGATCGCCTCGACCAGGTCGTTCTCGAAGACGTAGCGGCGGATGTTCGACTCGCCCTGGCCCGCATCTCCGGTGAACAGCGACGAGCCGTTGTGGATCTCGGCGATGCGGCTACCGGTGGTCGTGCTGTCCTTCATCTTGGCGACGAGGTTGGCGAGGAAGAGCATCTGCCCGTCGCTCGACCGGGTGATGAGGCTGAACTCAGCGTCGCCCGCGTGCTCGACGACGAAGCGTGGGTCGGTGATCTTCTTCGCGCCGCCCATCCGCTCCTGGTCGGTCTTCCACGACTTGCCGTATGGCGGATTCGAGAGCATGAAGTCGAACTCGCGGCCCGCGAACGCGTCGTTCGAGAGGGTGGAGAACTCCGGTCCGCCCTTGATGTTGTCGGCAGCCCGACCATCGCCCTTCAGGATGAGGTCGGCCTTCGCGATCGCGAACGTCTCCGCGTTGATCTCTTGCCCGTAGAGGTGCGTGTCGATCTTGCGACCCTCGGTGAGCTCGACCAGCGTGTCTTCGGCCACCGTGAGCATGCCACCGGTGCCCATCGCGCCGTCGTAGAGGAGGTACGTGCCGTCAGGGATCGTGGCGGCGATCGGCTCGAACATGAGCCGTGTCATGAGCTTGACGACATCGCGCGGCGTCCAGTGCTCGCCTGCCTCTTCATTGTTCTCCTCGTTGAAGCGGCGCACCAGCTCTTCGAAGACGCTGCCCATGCCGTGGTTGTCGAGGCCCTTCGGCGAGAGGTCGATCGTCGGATCGAGGAACTTCTCGAGCAGCGTGCCGAGTGCATCGGCCTTCGACAGGCGCGGGATCTGGTTGCGGAACTCGAAGTTCTCGAGAATCTCCTGCACGTTGGGCGAGAAGCCGTCGAGGTAGGCCTCGAAGTTCTGGCGCAGCTGCATCTGCGTGCTGGCCGCCCGGAGATCTTTCATGAGGAACGCGCTGGTGTTGTAGAAATCTTGACCAGCCGCCTGCCGCAGTGCGGCGTCCTGATTGACGATGCCCGCGGCATCCAGCGTCTTCTTCGTGCTCAGGACGTTCTGCTTGGTCGTCGCCAGCACGCTGTCGAGGCGGCGCAGCACGGTCATCGGCAGGATCACATCGCGGTACTTGCCGCGTACGTAGAGGTCTCGCAGCACATCGTCGGCGATGTTCCAAATGAGTTGAGCGAGGCGCTGGTTGGTCGTGCTGTTCACCCGATTGACCCTATGCGAAGGGGGCGACGTGGGCAGTGCCTAGAGCGGCGTGCCGCCTCGGCCGGCATGCGCTCGACCTCCCCGCTGCCAGCTCAGTCCCTCGGACTGTCATATCCGTCAACGGGCGCACGATACGGCATGCTGATCGAGGCGGCCGGACCCCCATCAGACCGATATTTCTGCGAGGCCGCCTCTGAGTAAGTCCAATGCGGTCAGTTTCGTGCAACCCGCGCGACGGCTCAAACGCTCGACAGGACGGCGCCGCATCCCGGAGTCCGAATACCGCTGGCGCCTACCGCTGCCCTGCAATATTCTCCGAGACAGAATCGCTCACGACGCAGGCGCGGCAAGGCCGAATGCTGGAGGCTAACAGCGCGTCAGTCCTCGTCTTCCTGGTCCTCAAGCCAGCGCGTGACGTCGCCAACCTTGTACTTGACCACACGGGCGTAGCGCATCGCCTTCGGACCCCGATTGGCATCGCGCCAGTTGCGGAGCGTCTTCACGGAGATACCGAGCACCGCGCTGAGGAACTCTGGATCAACCAGGGTGCCAGGAGAGATCGCGAACAGGTCCACGTCGGGAGCATGGACTGGGGTGGAAGTGGTTGCCATGCGAAGTACATCTGCGGGAGCAAGCGGACAAGACTCAAGGGAGCAGTCCGGCTGCAATTGCTGCGCCTCCAACGACCGGTCTACGCCGGCCCAGAGCGAGCGCGCCGGCGGCTCATCGCCCTTCCGCCACTTCGAAGTCCGCATGGCCGGATCGGTGGCAGCCGACAGGCAGTGCGGCGACGACGGGCGCTGACGGGCGGCGAACTGGGCGCCGGATGATGCGTTCCCGCTGCCGGCAGCGAAGCGGCGCCGCCTGTCGCAGTTGCAGGCGATGCCCGACCACATGGCGCAGCGGCGAGCGTCTTGTCGAGGACGCCTGTCAGCTTCGCTGCACGTAGGCGCGCGCCACCGCTGCAACTTCTTCGATCCGTCCTTCCGCGATGACTTCGGCCGGCGAGTAGTCGTCAAGCGCGTCCTTCATCCCTATGAACCACGCCCGGACGGTTTCCGACGCTTCTACTTCAGCCACGATCTTCCAGACGGTGAAGGCGCCGATGAGCCGCACCCGCGAGCGAGGCGATGGACTGGAACTCTTCCTGAGCCAGCTCGCAAGCGTGCGACGCCGCACGCCAACCGTGCGCGCCAGCAGCTCCCGCCCTAGTCCGTCGCTGAGGAACCGCACGATCTCGTCGACCGTCGGCTCAGCCGTGCTCAAGCGCCGCGCCATCTTCATCCTTGCCGTCCTGGTCGGCGCCACCTGAGGTGAGAGCGGGGGCGACGGCGAATAGCGAGTCGATGAGCGCCGCAGACGCTTCTCCAACCACAGGCGCGGGCGTGACGTAGTGCCGCTCTGTGGTGAGGACGGAAGCGTGACCCAGCTGTTCCGTCGCGCGGTAGATCCCCGCCTCGTTCGCGATGAGGGTGGCCAGCGTACGCCGGAGCAGGTGCGCAGTGACCTGACCATGCCGGATGCCGGCTCGCTCCAAAGGCTCCCTCCACTCATCGCGGAAGTTGCGGAGGATGCGACGCACGTTGCCGGGACGGCTCCATCCCCCGCGCCGGTTCGGGAAGATCGGAGAGCGACTCGCGCTGCCGTCGTCGTACGGTCTAAGTGCCGTGACGGCGAGCGCCGGCAGCACGATCGTGCGTTGCTGGCGGGCGGCTTTGGGGTGCGGCTGCCAGACCGGCTCGCCCTTCTCGCCGTCCGTCAGCGTCGCCCTGAGGTGAAGCGTCGGCGTGGGGTCGTCGAGGCGGAGATCGCAGTGGCGCAGCGCGAGCAGCTCTCCGATGCGCAGCCCCAAGGCGAGCAGAACGTCGAGCATGTCCGCCACTCGCGGATCCGGTTTCGGCCCCGGCTTGTCGCGCTGGCTGAGCCATTCACGGTACGCGCCGCTCAGTATCGCCGCCTGCTCGGGCGCGAGCGTGTAGATCTCAGCCTTCGGCAGCTTGGGGGCCGCGAATGCTGCAAGCGGGTTCGTCTTGCGCGCGTCGACTCGGACCGCGTCGGCGAGCATCGCCTTGAGGGTCTTGTGCACGCGCCGCGCAAGTGGCGCGTCGCGCTTCGCGAGGGTGCGGATGATGGCCTCCGAGCGGGCGATCGTCAGTTCGCTCAGCCGCAGCTTGCCGAAGTGCTCGACGACGTGCTTGGCGTCGGTGGTGTAGTTCTCCAGCGTGCCGCTAGCGAGGGCGCCGAGCGCGCGCTTGCGGTCCAGCCACCAGAGTGCGAGCTCGTCGACGGTGGAATGGTCGGAGACGTAGGCGTCCTCGCGCGTGAGGAACGCCATCCGCGCGCGCAGCGCGGCCCCCGGCTTCCGGCGAGTTCGCGATCGCGCTGGGGCGACGGTCGCGGCCGTCGAGCTCGCGGAAGTGCCCGCGGGCCTGGTAGCGCCCGTCGGGCAGCGGTGTGACGTTGATGACGCCCCAGGTGCCCGGCTCGAGCCGTGGCCTAGGCACGGTTCTCCTCGATCCAGGCGACCACGTCGCCGGCGTAGTACCGGACATGTCGTCCCAGCCGGAAGAATCGCGGACCCGTCCCGTGCTGGCGGTGGTATTGCAGCGTCTTGACGCTGAGGTGCAAAGCCGCGGCGACTTCGCGTTCACGAAGGATGACGCCGGGCGAGAGCTGGAGCAGGTCGATGGGCACGAGGAGGACTCCGGTGGGAGCGGATGGGGCGCTGGTCACGCTAACTGCATAGACGGCGCGCGCCAGGCCGATCCGGCGAAGTCGCGGAGCTACCGGGACTGAAAGGGCATGGCCGGGACGTACCGGGACATCAGTGCCCGGCCACGCGAATCGTGCTGCGAAACCTGACGTCCACGCGTCCTCGAAGCAAGTGCTCCTACGCGAAAACCCGCGGGATCCCGCGGATCCTTGGTGGATCTGGGGAGACTCGAACTCCCGACCCCCTGCATGCCATGCAGGTGCGCTACCAGCTGCGCCACAGACCCTCTGCTGCTCTCGGAGCAACCAGATTACTGTACTACATGATCCGGCCGCGCGTCACATCGGGCGTGGTCCCGGGTGCCGCTCGGCAGGCGTATGCTCAGCCCTCGTGCAGACCGCGCAGCGCCCCCGACGGGGGCTCATCCAGCTCTGGGAGCGACAGCACCCCGCGAGGCGCATCTTCACCGGATTCGTGGCCCTCAACCTGGTCGGCTGGGCGCTGCTCATGCTGCCGATCTCGAAGCAGGGCCCGGGCGGCGCGAACTCGATCGAAGCGCTGTTCACCGCCGTCTCCGCCGCGTGCGTCACGGGCCTGACGGTCGTCGACACGGCGCTCTTCTGGACGCCGTTCGGCCAGGTGGTCATCCTCGTGCTGATCCAGCTGGGCGGCCTCGGCGTGATGGTCTTCGCGAGCCTCGTCGGCATCGTCGTCATGCGCCGCCTCACGCTCGGCACGCGACTGACGACCGCGAGAGAGGCCCACGCGAGCGGCATCGGCGAGCTGCGCTCGCTCATCACGAGCATTGCGATCATCGCCGCCGTCGTCGAGGGCAGCGTGGCGGTCGTGCTGTGGCTGCGGTTCTGGCTCGGCCGCGGCGACGACCCGCTGCACGCGCTGTGGCTGGGCGTCTTCCACGCCGTCTCCAGCTACAACAACGCCGGCTTCGCGCTCTTCAGCGACAACCTGATGGGCTTCGTCGACGACCCGTGGATCCTGCTGCCGCTCGCGACCGCGACGATCGTCGGCGGCCTCGGCTTCCCCGTCATCATGCAGGTGCTCAAGCACGCGCCGCACCCGCGCCGCTTCTCGATGCACACCTGGCTCGTGCTGGTCGGCACGGCGGCGCTGCTGCTCATCGGCACGCTCGCGATCGCGCTGCTCGAGTGGAGCAATCCGGCCTCGCTCGGCGCCCACCCGACCGGCACGCGCATCCTCGACGCGTTCTTCCACTCCGTGCAGACGCGCACGGCCGGCTTCAACGCGCTCGACATCGGTGCGTTCCAGCCCGAGACGCTGCTGGTGATGGATGTGCTCATGTTCATCGGCGGCGGACCCGCCGGCACCGCGGGCGGCATCAAGATCACCACGTTCGGTGTGCTGGCGGCGATCATCCTCGCGGAGGTGCGCGGCGACCCCACCGTCACGCTCTTCGGCAAGCGCCTCTCGCGCGCCGTGCACCGGGAGGCGCTCACGGTTGCGCTGCTGTCGGTCGGGCTGTGCTTCGTGGCGACGCTCGCGATCATGCACCTGACCGACGTCGACCACGACCGGGTGCTGTTCGAAGTGATCTCCGCCTTCGGTACCGTCGGCCTCTCCACCGGCATCACCGCATCCGTCGGCACGCCGAGCCAGCTGATCCTGATCCTGCTCATGTTCATCGGCCGCGTCGGACCCATCACCGTCGCGACCACCCTCGCGCTCCGACCCCGCAGGCTCGTGTACGAGCTGCCCAAGGAAAGGCCGATCATTGGCTAGGCTCCGCAATCCCTTCGACCCGGCGACCGTCGGCTGCGCCGCATCCATCGCCGTCATCGGCCTCGGCCGCTTCGGCACCGCCCTCGCGCTCGAGCTCATGCGCCACGGCACCGAGGTGCTCGGCATCGACACCGACGAAGAGCTCGTGCAGTCGCTCAACGGCCACCTCACGGCCGTCGTCGCCGGCGACGCCACGAAGCCAGAGCTCATCGAGCAGCTCGGCCTGGCCGAGTTCGACCGCGTCGTGGTCGCGATCGGCACCGACGTGACGGCGAACATCCTCGCCACCAGCCAGCTGCTGCGCGTGGGCGTGCGGGAGGTGTGGGCGAAGGCCATCGATGAGCGGCACGCGCTCATCCTCGACCAGCTGGGCGTGCATCACGTCGTGCGCCCCGAGGCCGATATGGGCCGTCGCGTCGCCCACATGGTGCGCGGTGCGCTTGAGGACTTCACCGAGATCGAGCCGGGCTATGCGGCTGCCCGACTCGAGGTGCCGGAGCCGCTGCTGGCCGTGCCGCTGCGCGAGCTCGGCCTGCAGGCGAAGCACGCGATCGGCATCGGTGCCGTGAAGCGTGACGGACGGTGGATGCTCGCCAACCCCGAGACGCGCTTCGAGCACGGTGACACCGTGCTCGTGCACGGGCTGACGGCAAAGGTCGAGGCGTTCGCGGTACTGCTGGCGAAGCAGCGCGGCGGAGGGGTCGATCGACGGCGCAGCTGAACGCTGCGGTCGAGCGCGCGAACCGATCGGGGCGGGCCGAGTGCGTCAGCGCCGCGCGTCGGTGGCGCCGGCACGCGCGACCACGCTCCTGGCGTGCCGCAGGATCGGCTCGTCGACCATGCGGCCCTCGAACGAGAACACACCAGGCGTGGCGTCGGCAGCCGCCAGGATGCGGTGCGCCTCGTCGAGCTGCGCAGCGCTCGGCGCGAACGCGCGGCGGTAGGGCTCGATGTGGTTCGGGTGGATCGCGGCCTTCGCGCCGAAGCCGCTCGCGGCCGCGTCGAGCGCCTCCGCGTGCGCGCCGTCGAGGTCGGCGATGTCGGTGCGGATGGCGTCAATGGCCGTCACACCGTAGGCGCCGGCGGCCAGCAGCACCCGGCTTCGCGCCTGCAGCGCCACGTCGCGGTATCCGCCTGATTCGTCGCGGCTCGAGGTGCCACCGAGCGACGCCACCAGATCCTCCGCGCCCCACATGACGCCCACGACCGCCGCGTGCGCGACGAGCGCCTCGACGGCGAGCACGCCGCGAGCGGTCTCGACCAGTGCGACGACGCGAGCACCGGGCACCCCGGCGACCACCCGATCGACCTGCTCCACCGACTCAGCCTTCGCGAGCATCACGGTGCGGAACGGCGACTCGGCCACGGCCGCGAGGTCGTCCTCGAAGTCGGCGGCGGATGCGTCCTGCACGCGCACGATGGTGCGCGCGGGGTCGAGCGCTGCGGTGCGGACCGCGACACGGGCGGCGGCCTTGGTGCTGGCTCCCACGGCATCCTCGAGGTCGAGGATCACCGCATCCGACCGGTCTGCGGCCTTCTCGAAGCGATCGGGCCGGTCGCCTGGGCAGAACAGCAGCGCCGGGCCCATGCCGAGCGCATCCATACCGGCGCTCATGCGTTGCCCGTCGTCGCGGCGCTCGGCGAGAGCTGCATGAGCACGGTGCGCACGGCCTTGGCGACCAGCTCGCCGCGCTGGTTCAGCGCACGGTGCTCGAAGGTGGCGATGCCCTGACCGGGGCGCGACGCGGATTCACGCTTGCCCGTCACGCGCGTCTCGCAGTAGATCGTGTCGCCGTGCCGCACGGGCGCCGGGAACGCGATGTCGCTGAAGCCGAGGTTCGCGACGATCGTGCCCTGCGTCAGCTGCCCCACCGACAGGCCCACCATGGTGGCGAGCGTGTGCATCGAGTTCATGAGCGGCTCGCCGAACTCCGTCGTCTCGCTCCACGCGCGGTCGAGGTGCAGCGGCTGCGTGTTCATCGTCAGCGTCGTGAACAGCACGTTGTCGGTCTCGGTCATCGTGCGACCGGGACGGTGCTCGTAGACCACGCCCTCCTCGAGCTCGTCGAAGTAGAGGCCGCGCTGCGTGATGCGCTGCTCGGCCGCACGCGGCTCAGTGTTGCCCTGTCCGGCGCTCCCCTGCTCGCTGCTGCTCTGCTCGCTCATGCGCTCTCCCCCTCGGCTGGCGTGACGGTGGCGAGCTCCTGCCCGCGCGTGACCTGCTCGCCGGCGGTGGCGTGCAGGTGCACGGTGCCCGCGACGGGTGCGCGCAGCACGTGCTCCATCTTCATGGCCTCGACGCTGATGACCGCCTGGCCCGCCGCGACCGTGTCGCCGTCGGTGACGTGCGCGGCGACGACCGTGCCGGGCATGGGGGATGCGAGCGTCGGCTCTGCGGGGCCACGACCACGGCGGATGCGCGGCGGAGCCTCGACCAGGAAGTCGCCATCGGGCGTGCGCACCCAGGCGCCCTGCGCCGTCTGCTGCACCCACTGCTCCTGCGGCGTGGGCAGCTCGTCGACGGTGCCGTCGGCGCGCGTGACGATCGTGCGCTCCCCCAGCACCTGCACGCTCGCCTCACCGTCGCCATCGCGCAGCCGGGTGCGGCGACCGATCGCGCCGCCGATGCGCCAGCCGTCGTGGCGCCAGGCGCCGAGGGGGCCGATGCCGGGTGGCACCTCGCTCGCAGCGACCATCGCCAGCACCGCGCTCGGCACGCCGCTGCCTGCGATCCGCTCCGCCTCGCGGTCGATGAAGCCGGTGTCGAGGTCGCCCGCGCGCACGCTCGGCTCGTCGAGCAGCGCACGCAGGAAGCCGCGGTTCGTGACCACGCCGAAGATGCTCGTCTCGGCCAGCGCGTCGCGCATGCGGTCGATGGCCTCTGCGCGCGTTGCGGCATGCACGATCAGCTTCGCGATCATCGGGTCGTAGCTCGAGCCGACCTCGCCGCCGCGCTCGACGCCCGCATCGATGCGCACGCTGCCGTCTTCGAGGCCGTCGTACGGCCAGTCCAGCTCGAGCACGGTGCCGCCGGTCGGCAGGAAGCCCGCCGCCGGATCCTCGGCGTAGATGCGGGCCTCGATCGCGTGGCCGGTGAGCGTCACGTCGCCCTGCGCAATCGCGAGCGGCTCCCCCGCGGCGATGCGCAGCTGCTGCTCGACGAGGTCGACGCCTGTGACCATCTCGGTGACGGGGTGCTCGACCTGCAGGCGCGTGTTCATCTCCATGAAGAACGGCTCGTCGGGCCGGTCGCCCGCGACGATGAACTCCACCGTGCCGGCGCCGACGTAGCCGACCGACCTGGCGGTCTCGACCGCTGCCTCGCCGATCGCGGCGCGCTGCGCCTCGGTGAGCAGGGCGCTCGGCGCCTCCTCGATCACCTTCTGGTGGCGGCGCTGCAGCGAGCACTCGCGCTCTCCGAGGTGGATGACGTTGCCGTGCGTGTCGGCGAGCACCTGCACCTCGATGTGGCGGGGGCTCGTGACGAAGCGCTCGATGAACAGCGTGTCATCGCCGAACGACGACGCGGCCTCGCGTCGCGCCGCGGCGAGCGCGGGCGCGAGCCCCGCCGCCTCGTCGACGCGGTACATGCCCTTGCCGCCGCCGCCGGCGGCCGGCTTGATGAGCACCGGGAAGCCGACCTGCTCGGCGCCCGCGATGAGCGCCGCATCGTCGAGGCCCGGCTCGGCGATGCCCGGCACCGTCGAGACGCCGCGCGACTCGACCGCGTGGCGTGCGGAAATCTTGTCGCCCATCGTCTCGATCGCAGAGGCGGGCGGGCCGATGAAGACGATGCCGGCATCGGCGCACGCCTGCGCGAACGCGGCGTTCTCCGACAGGAAGCCGTAACCCGGGTGGATCGCCTGCGCGCCCGTGTCCTTCGCGGCGGCGATGATCTTGTCAATCGACAGGTAGGTGTCGCGCAGCGGCCCGGAGCCCAGCGAGACGACTTCGTCGAAGTGCTCGGGGTGCGGCGAGGGGTCGTCCTCGGCGCGCACGGCGACGGCGCGGATGCCGTGGTCGCGCAGCGTTCCTGCAATGCGGATGGCGATCTCGCCACGGTTGGCGACCAGCACGGTGTCGAACATCTCGGTGTTGGTCAACTCGGTGCTGGGCATCTCGGTGCTGGGCATGTCGGGCATCCGGGTCACATCCTGAAGACGCCGAAGCGCGGCTCGGGCAGCGGCACGGCGGTCACGACGTCGAGCGCCATGCCGAGCACGCGGCGGGTGTCTGCGGGGTCGATGACGCCGTCGTCCCAGAGCCGGGCGGAGGCGTAGTAGGGGTTGCCCTGCCGCTCGTACTGCTCGCGCACCGGCAGCTCGAACGCCTCCTGCTGCTCGGCCGTCCACTCGTCGCCGGCGCCCTCGATCTGCTCGCGCTTCACGGTGGAGAGCACGGATGCCGCCTGCGGCCCACCCATCACGCTCACGCGCGCGTTGGGCCACAGCCACAGGAACCGGGGATCGTAGGCGCGGCCGCACATCGAGTAGGTGCCGGCGCCGAAGGAGCCGCCGACGACGACGGTGAGCTTCGGCACGCGTGTGGTGGCGACGGCGGTGACCATCTTCGCGCCGTGCTTGGCGATGCCGCCACGCTCGGCCTCGGAGCCCACCATGAAGCCGGTGATGTTCTGCAGGAAGACGAGCGGCACGCCGCGCTGGTCGCACAGCTCGATGAAGTGCGCGCCCTTCATGGCCGACTCGCTGAAGAGCACGCCGTTGTTGGCGATGATGCCGACCGTGTGGCCGTGCAGCTGGGCGAAGCCGGTCACGAGCGTGTCGCCGTAGCCGGCCTTGAACTCGTGGAACTCACTGCGGTCGACGATGCGCGCGATGATCTCGTGCGCGTCGTAGGGCGTCTGCAGGTCGGGCGGGATGGCGTCGTAGAGTGTCGCGGGGTCGACGGCGGGCGCCTGTGGATCGTCGTCCGACGCCGGCCCGGGGAACGGTGCATACGCGAACCAGCCGAAGCTGGCAGTGCCGTGCGGTCGCATGCCGGAGATGCCGCGATCCTCGTGCGGCAGCGACGCGACCATGTCGCGCACGATCTCGAGCGCGTGCGCGTCGTCGTCGGCGAGGTGGTCGACGACGCCGGAGACCTCGGCGTGCAGCACGCCGCCGCCGAGCGACTCGGCGTCGATGACCTCGCCGGTGGCGGCCTTCACGAGCGGCGGGCCACCGAGGAAGATGGTGCCCTGGTCGCGCACGATGACGGTCTCGTCGCTCATCGCCGGCACGTAGGCGCCGCCGGCGGTCGACGAGCCCATCACGGCCGCCAGCTGCGGGATGCCGAGCGACGAGAGCTGGGCCTGGTTGAAGAAGATGCGACCGAAGTGCTCGCGGTCGGGGAAGACCTCGTCCTGCATCGGCAGGAAGGCGCCGCCGGAGTCCACCAGCGCAATGCACGGCAGCCGGTTCTCGCGCGCGATCTGCTGCGCGCGCAGGTGCTTCTTGACCGTGAGCGGGTAGTAGGTGCCGCCCTTGACGGTCGCGTCGTTCGCGATCACCATGACGTGCCTGCCGTGCACGAGGCCGATGCCGGTGACGATGCCCGCAGAGGGCGCATCCTGACCACCTGCGTCGTCTGCATCCTGGCCGTCGACATCCTTGCCGTACACGCCCCAGGCTGCCAGCGGCGCGACCTCGAGGAACGGGCTGCCCGGGTCGAGCAGCGCGTCGATGCGGTCGCGCGCCAGCAGCTTGCCGCGCTCCACGTGCCGCTGCCGGCTCTTCTCGGGGCCGCCCAGCGCCACGCGGCCGAGCCGCTCGCGCAGCTGGCCCACGAGCGCCTCCATGGCCGCACGGTTGGTCGTTGCGGCGTCCGACGTGCTGTCGACGCGCGTGGTCAGCTGCTGCATGTGCCTACCGTGCCAGATCTCGCGTGCAGCGTGCTCAGCGCGCGAGCGCGAGGCTCGGCCGCTCGAGCACGGCGACGATGTCGGCGAGGAACCCGGCCGCCTCGCGGCCGTCGAGCACGCGGTGGTCGAACGAGATCGTCACGGTGCAGATGTCGCGCAGCACGATTTCGCCCCGATGGTTCCACGGCAGCTTGCGGATCGCGCCGAGCGCGATGATCGCCGACTCCCCCGGGTTGAGGATCGGGATGCCGCCGTCGACGCCGAACACGCCCACGTTCGAGATCGTGATGTTCGACGAGGTGAGCTCCGCCATCGACAGCTTGCCCTCGCGGGCGCGCACGGCGCGGTCGCGGATCTCGCTCGTGAGCTGCACGGCATCCATCGTCTCGGCCTCGTCCACCGAGGCGACCACGAGGCCGCGGTCGGTCGAGACCGCGATGCCGAGGTTCACATGCGCGAAGCGCTCGAGCTCGTTCGTGTCGGCGTGGAAGGCGGAGGTGACGTCGGGCCAGCGCTTCGCCGCGAGCAGGATCGCGCGGCTGGCCAGCGCCAGGAACGAGGCGTCGCTGCTCTTGGCGAGCGCGAGCGTCTCGGTCACGTCGACCTGGTGGAAGGTGGCGGCGTGCGGCACGGTGAGCGCCGACTGCGTCATCGCCGCGGCCGTGTGCTTGCGAAGCCCCGTGACCTTCTCGCGCGTCGACGCGGGTACCTGCGCGGGAGCGGATGCGGATGCGGTGCCCGCGCTCTCGATGTCGGCACGGGTGACGAGGCCGTCGGCGCCGGTCGGGCGCACCGACTGCAGGTCGATGCCGCGCTCCTTCGCGAGCTTCCGCACCGGCGGCATGGCGCGGTTCGGGCCGCGCTGCTGAGTGCTCTCCACTGCAGCGCGGTCGAACGGCTCGACATCCCAGGTGCGCTTGGCGCGCGTGGGCTTGCCGCCGTGCACGGTGATGTGCCCGACGAGCACCGACACCTTCTCGGGCTTGTCGTCGGCGGCGGCCTCGGCCTGCGCCGCGACGCTCTGCTCGGCGTCGCCAGCCGTAGCAGCGGGGCCGCTCACGACATCCGGCTCCTGTCCGACAGGGCCGGGCTTGGCTGCCTCATCGGCGTCGTCGGATGCGGGAACCGACGACGAGGTCGCAGCCGGCGCATCCGACGCCCCTGCGGCGCTGTCGTCTCCGCCCAGATCGAAGTCGATGAGCGGTGCGCCTACGTCGACCGTCTCGCCCTCGCCCGCGTGCAGCTTGGCGATGGTGCCCTCGTATGGGCTTGGCAGCTCGACGACGGCTTTGGCCGTCTCGATGTCGGCGAGCGGCTGGTTGAGCTCGACCGTGTCGCCCTCGGCGACGCGCCAGGCGACGATCTCGCTGTCGGTCAGGCCCTCGCCCAGGTCGGGCAGCATGAAGGTCTTCATCGTGCGGCTCCAGCGGTCATGGCGCCCTCGAGGGCGCTGTAGTCGAGGTCGGTGCGCGAGTTGCGGCGGCCGAGGGTGCGGTCGACGGCGTCGAGCAGCCGGTCGAGGCTGGGCAGGTAGTCATGCTCGACGGCCGACGGCGGGTACGGGGTGTCGTAGCCGGTGACGCGCTCGGGTGCGGCCTCCAGGTGCTGGAAGGCGCGCTCGGCGACGGAGGCGACGAGCTCGCTCGAGACCGACGACTCGCCGGCGGCTTCGTGCGTGACGATCAGGCGGCCGGTGCGGCGCACCGACTCGACCACCGTGTCGACATCCAGCGGCGAGATCGAGCGCAGGTCGATGACCTCGATCTCGATGCCCTCGTCGGCGGCGGCGATGGCGGCGCGCAGCGCCGTGTCGACGGTCGGCCCGTAGGCGGCGATCGTCACGTCGCGACCGCTCGCCACGATGTTCGCGGTGTCGAGGTCGCGCACGACGGTGCGGTCGACCTCGCCCTTCGTGTAGTACTTGCCCTTCGGCTCGAAGAACAGCACCGGGTCGTCGCTCTGGATCGCCGCGCGCAGCGTCGAGTAGGCCTCCTGCGGCGTCGACGCGGTCACGACGCGCAGTCCCGCGGTGTGCGCGAAGTACGACTCCGGCGACTCCGAATGGTGCTCGACCGAGCCGATGGCGCCGCCGAACGGCACGCGGATCGTGAGCGGCATCGGCACGCCGCCCTTGGTGCGGTAGCGGAGCTTCGCGACCTGCGCGACGATCTGGTCGAACGCGGGGTAGATGAAGCCGTCGAACTGGATCTCGGCGACCACGCGGTAGCCGCGGTAGCTCATGCCGATCGCCGTGCCGATGATCGCCGACTCGGCCAGCGGCGTGTCGATCACGCGCTCGGTGCCGAAGCGGGCCTGCAGGCCGTCGGTGACGCGGAAGACGCCACCCAGCTTGCCGATGTCCTCGCCCATGAGCAGCACGCGGTCGTCGGCTTCGAGCTCGTCGGCGAGCGCGCCGTTGACGGCCTTGGCCAGGTTCAGTGTCTCAGTCATGCCTTTGCCTCGATGCTGGCTGCGAATGCGCGGTGCTCCAGGCGCTGGCGCTGGAGTCGCTTGGTGGGCTGCGCGTAGACCTCGTCGAAGATCGAGTCGGCCACCGGCGGCACGGCCTGCTCGCATGCGGCGCGGAACTCCTTCGCGAGCTGGTCGGCGCGGATCTTCGCCTCGGCGCGGACGGCCTCCATGTTGGCGCCCATGAGCTCGAGCGCGCGCTCGACGCGCTCGAGCGGATCCTTCGCGACCCACGCCTCGAGCTCTGCGTCCTCGCGGTAGCGCTTCGGGTCGTCGGTGCTGGTGTGGGGGCCGCGGCGATAGGTGACGGCCTCGATGAACGTCGGTCCGCCTCCCGAGCGGGCGCGATCAAACGCGAGGCGGGCTGCGGCGTGCATGGCGAGCACGTCGTTGCCGTCGACGCGCATGGAGGGGATGCCGAAGCCGGTGGGGCGCAGCGCGAGCGGCACGCCCGACTGCAGTGCGACCGGCTCCGAGATCGCGTACTGGTTGTTCTGGCAGAGGAAGACGACGGGCGCCTTGAAGCTCGCGGCCCACACCAGCGCCTCGCTGACGTCACCCTCGCTCGTGGCGCCGTCGCCGAAGGCCGTCAGTGCCACCTCGTCGGCGCCGTCCATCTTGGCGGCCATGGCGTAGCCCACGCCGTGCAGCGTCTGCGCGCCGATGATGATCTGGGCGGGCGCCATCCGGATTTCCTGCGGCGACCAGCCGCTGTGCGCGTGCGCCTTCCAGATCCGCGAGAACTCCGCCATGTCGGCGCCGCGCAGCAGCGCGAAGCCGTGCTCGCGGTAGGAGCCGAAGACCCAGTCCTTCTCACCGAGCGCCGTGGCGGGACCGACCTGGGCGGCTTCCTGGCCGAGCAGCGGCGGCCACAGCACGAGCTGGCCCTGGCGCGTGAGGGCGAAGGCTTCGGTGTCGAGCCGGCGCACCCGCACCATGTCGACGTAGAGGCTCGTGAGCGCCGACTCGTCGATGTCGGTGAGGTGCGGATCGAGCAGCTCGTTCGGCAGTCTGCTGCCGTCGAGGTCGAGCACCTGCAGCGGCGAGTCGAGCCCGGCGGCGAGCGCAGGGTCGGGGGCGGGAACCGTGATCGACACGATCGAACCTCCTTGTTCGAAGCGCCTTCTGGGCGCCGGTCGGATCCGCAGGACGGGTCGTCCGAAGATCGTGCTGTCGAACGTAGTCGCAGGAGGCACTTCGCGCAATCAGCGACACGCTTCCTGCGCGGGCCGCGCATTTCCTTTGCTGGCACCCTGCGCTAGATTGCGCACTATGCGCATCGTCGATGACACAGACCGGAGGATCCTGCTCGAGCTCACCAGGCATCCCCGCATCACCAATGCTGCGATCGCCGAGCAGCTCGGGCTCGCGCGCAACACGGTGCAGAACCGCGTCGCCGCGCTCGAGGCATCGGATGCGCTGCAGGGCTTCGACCGCCGGTTCCACGCCGCGGCTCTCGGCTACCCGCTGACGGTCTTCATGGCGACCCACGTCGATCAGCCGCGCATCGACTCGGTCGTCGAGCAGCTGCGCGAGATCCCCGAGGTCGTGCAGGCCTTCGGGCTCTCCGGCCAGGCGGATGTGCTCGTGCGGGTCGTGTGCCGCGACGCGGAGGATCTCTATCGCGTCAACAAGCTCGTGCTCGCCTGCCCGGGCGTCGAGCGCACCGAGACGTGGCTGTCGATGGGCGAGCTCATCCCGTTCCGGCTCGCGCCGGTGCTCGAGCGCGACCTCGGGCGGCGGTAGCGACCAGCCTGCGCCCGCCGCGCCCAGGAATGGCTCAGCGTCGACGACGTTGACTCTGACGGAGGAACCGATGACTACGAAGCCCGATCTGCTGCCGGATGAGACCGCTATGGGCCCGGTGATGCTGAAGACCGCAGCGCTCGCTCCCCTGGCGCATTGGTACACCGCCGGTGTCGGCCTGCAGCCCATCGCAGAGCGCCCCGGCGTCGTGGAGCTCGGCGTCGACGGCCGTGCGATCCTCGTGCTGGAGGAGGCGCCCGATCTGCGCGGCCCCGACCCTGCCGATGCGGGACTGTTCCACACCGCGATCCTCTACCCGACGCACGCTGCCCTCGCGGCGGCCGTGGTGCGCATGAGCCGCCTGCCGGGCATCCGGTTCGCGGGCACCGGTGACCACCACGTCTCGGAGGCCTTCTACTTCGCCGACCCCGACGGCAACGGCGTCGAGCTCTACGTCGACCGGCCTCGCGAGCAGTGGGTCTGGCGAGACGACCGCGTCTTCATGACCACCGAGTTCATCGATCCGAACCGCTTCGTCGCCGAGCATCTCGACCGCGGTGCACCCGACGACGCGGCGCTCGCGCCGTCGGGCGCCAAGGTCGGTCACGTGCACCTGCAGGTCGGCGATATCGCCACCGCGCGTGCGTTCTACGTCGGTGCGCTGGGCTTCGCCGAGACGGCCTCGCTCGCGGGCTCGGCGCTGTTCGTGAGCGCCGGCGGCTACCACCACCACATGGCGATGAACGTGTGGAACTCACGCGGCGCGGGCCGCCGAGTCGACACGCTCGGCCTCGGCCGCGTTGCGATCACGGTGCCCGACGCGGATGCGATGGGCGCCGCACGCGAGCGACTCACGGCGGGGCGCATCGCGGTCGCCGACGACGGTCGCAGCCTCCGCTTCGACGACCCGTGGGCCAACGTCATCACCCTGACGCCCGCCATCGCGGACTGACGCCGCGGGGCGCGCATCGATCGGGTGCTGCCCGTGTCGATGCGCGCCCCGGATGCATCCGAACGGCGTACGGATCCGCTACTTGATGAACAGCGCCTTGGTGTCGAGGTCGCCGTGGTTCACGCCCTTCGGCAGCACCTCGCCGCGGAAGAACGCCGGCGACTTCACGCGCATCACGAGCATGAGCACGACGCCCAGCAGCAGCATGAACACACCCAGGATGCCCACCAGGCCGACACCGCCGATCTCCGAGCCCGAGCCGTAGGCCGGGTCGAAGCTGTCGACGAGCGTCTGCACGAACAGCACCATGAGCGCCACGCCACCCAGCAGCGGGCTCAGCATCTGCGTGAGGAATCGCTTGAACGAGGTGAGCGCCGTCACCCGGAAGTACCAGACCGCACTCAGCGCGGTGATGCCGTAGTAGAAGCACACCATCATGCCGAGCGCCGTGATCGTGTCCCACAGCACGTTCTCGCTGATGAAGCGCATCACGGCGTAGAAGACGCTCGCGACCAGCGCCGACATGACCGCTGCGAAGCCGGGCGTCTTGAAGCGCGGGTGCACCGCCGCGAACCGGGCCGGCACAGCCTTGTAGTGGCCCATCGCCAGCAGCGTGCGCGCCGGCGACAGCGCGGTCGACTGCAGCGAGGCTGCCGACGACGAGAGCACCGCGAGCGAGATCAGCCAGCCGAGCGGGCCCATGATCGGATCGGAGAGGAAGAAGAGCACGTTGTCCTGGATGTCGGGGTTGCCGAGTCCCAGGCCGGTGTCACCGTTGCCAGCGAAGGTCAGCAGTCCGATCGCGAGCAGCAGGTACAGGCCGAGCACGATGACGATGGTGATCGCGGCAGCCTGACCGGGTGTGCGCGCAGGATCCTTCGCCTCCTCGTTCATGGTCAGCACAACGTCCCAGCCCCAGAAGATGAAGATGGAGAGGGACAGACCTGCGACCACCGAGGTGACCGAAGGGGCCTGCAGCACGTTGAACCACGAGGGGTCGATCGGCGTGTGCTGGATGGCGTCGCCCGACTGGGCGCGCACCAGCGCCGTCACACCGAAGGTGACGAGCACAAGCAACTGGAAGCCGACGAACCAGTACTGCACCTTCTGCGCCGTGCTGATGTCGCGGTAGGAGATCCAGGTCGCGCCCGCCATGAAGGCCAAGCACACGGCGACATTGATGAACGGGTTGCTGGCCATCTCTGCGATCGCTCCGTTCCCGGTGATCTGGGCGATCAGCAGGAAGAGGAAGTCGACCGCGATGCCCGCCAGGTTCGAGAGCACCAGGACGGTGGCGATGATGAGGCCCCAGCCACCCATCCAGCCCACGTAGGGCCCGAACGCGCGCGTCGCCCACGTGAACGAGGTGCCGGCGTCAGGCATCGCCTTGTTCAGCTCGCGGTAGCCGAAGGCGACCAGCAGCATCGGGATGAAGCCGAGCAGGATGATCGCCGGCACCTGCACACCGACGGCGCTGACCGTCGGGCCGATCGCGGCGGTGAAGGTGTATGCGGGAGCGATCGTCGAGATGCCGATCACCACCGCACCCAGCACCCCAACGGTGCCGGGCGCGAGGCCCTTGCTCGAGATGCCGGTGTCGGACTTTTCCGTTGCAGTCGTCATTGACTTCTCCGTCGTGCGTTCTGGCTCGACGCCGGTCAGGCGCCGAGCGTCCCGATGATCTCGTCGGCGGCTGCCCATCCGCGGCGGATGGCTCCGTCGACGTGCTGGTAGCCCTCCGCGGCGATGTCGCTGCACGCCCAGTGCAGGGCTCCGTGCGGTGCGCGCTGCAGCGCTCCGTAGCGCGACAGGCCACCGATGTCGAAGCTCGCGGCGTAGGCGCCGCGCGTCCACTCCTCCTCGCCCCAGTCCGAGAGGTAGAACACCTCGGGCTCGAGCGCCTGCGGGCCGAAGTAGCTGGCCAGCTGCTCGAGGATGGCGGCGCGCTGCGCCTCCGGGCCCCGCCCGAACGACGCGTCGGCCTCGAGGTCGGAGATGAAGGCGACGAGCGTGCCCCGCGCATCCTCGTGGTTGGTGTTGTCGTAGACCTCGTGCACCGCGTTGTACGGGGCGAACACCGTGCCAGAGAGCCCTGCGTCGCGCCAGAACGGCGTCGCGTACACGGCGTGCACCTTGATGACGAGCCCGAGCGAGAGGTGCTGATGCATCTGCTGGCGCAGGCGCGGCAGCGAGGGCTGGAAGTCGATGCGGTCGTAGAGGTTCGGCGGCACCGCGACGATCGCGCGTCGTGCACGCACGACCACGCCGCCGTCCGCGACGGCGACCACGCCGTCGGCGGTGTGCTCGAGGCGGCGCACCGGGGCGTTGAGGACCACGTCGCCACCGAGGGAGGCCGCGAGCCGCTTGGAGACCTCCTGCATGCCGCCGACCACGCGGCGGTCGAGGATGAAGCCCTCGTCGACGAGGTTGGAGAAGCTGCCGGCGGATGCCGCCATCAGCAGTGCCTGCAGCAGGCTGAACGAGTAGGCGGGCTTGGTGAGCATCGCCTCGGCGACGAAGATCGAGACGATCTCGCACGCGCGCTCGTCGTCCGACTGCGTGCGCAGCCAGTGGTGCCAGGAGATCGCGTCGTACTCCGCAGCCTTCGCGTGCGCCCAGGGCTCGTGTGCGCCGACGTCGGCGACGAGCTCATCGAGGACCCCGATGAGCCGCTCGATCTCGGCCTCGGTGCTTGCGCCGGCCGGGAAGATGTCGCCGGAGTAGCTGTGGCGCTCCCCCGCGTGGTCGACGTAGATGCTGTCGCCGTCGCGGTACCGCTCGAAGGTGTCGAGCCCGAGCTGCTCAAGCGTCTCGATGAGCGCGCTCTGGTCGGGTGAGACCCACTGGCCGCCGATCTCGAGCGTCGCGCCGTCGATGTCGCGCGTCCAGGTCCTGCCGCCCACGCGGTCTCGGGCCTCGAGCACGGTCACCGAGTGACCCGCTTTCTTCAGGCGCGTTGCCGCGCTGAGGCCGGCTGCGCCTGCACCGATCACGACGACGTCGCTGGTGATCTCCGCCATGGTGTGCTCCCACTCCGTCTGCGACGCTGCTCCGCGTCGACGACGTGACTATTGCACACTATTGTTTAGGCGGTCAATAGGACGTGCGGCGCACATCGTCCACGGGGATGCGCAGCAGCGCCGAGACGGTCGTGATCACGTAGTGCGCGGTCTCGGCCTCGTAGCCCGCCCACACGGCCGATTGCGCACTGAGGCCGTCCGTCGCTCCGACCACGAAGCGTGCGAGCGCAAGCGGCTCGGGTGCGCTGAACGCGCCGGCGGCGTGCCCGCGCTCGAACAGGTCCGCGACGAACTCCTCCCACGCGCGCGCCTCCTCCACGAGCACCGCCGCGAGCTCTGCGTTGCGACGCGACAGGCTCCAACCGTCCAGCCACACGAGTGCCACATCGCGTCGGAAGTCATGGATGAGCTCGCGCAGCAGCACGAGCACCTGCTCGACCTCGCCCCCCTCGACCGCGTCGACGCTCTCGCGCACGCTCGCGAGCTCCTCCTGCGCGATCTCGCGGAAGACATCGGCGACCAGCAGCTCCATGCGGCTCACGTAGTGCGTGACCAGGGCGGGTGCGACACCGACACGATCGGCGACGGCGCGCTGCGTCACCGCGCTCAGACCGGACTCGAGCGCGATCGATCGCGCAGCGTCATGCACTTCCGCGCGACGCTGCTCGGGGGTCTTCCTGACACGCTTGGGGTTCGTCATTGCATCCTTGCCGCGTCCACAGTAACTTGTCGTACGACCCACCTATTGACCATTGGGTCAATTGAGTCGACGAAGACCCTGGAGGCGATGATGGCCTGGACCATGCCCGCGGAATCCGCACCGCACGAGCGGCTCTGGATGGCGTTCCCTCACGGACCGAACGCCGGCGCCACCCAGGAGGAGGCGGAGGCAGCGCATCGCGCCTGGGCGGCCGTCGCGAACGCCGCCAGCGAGTTCGAGCCCGTCGCCGTCGTGGTCGATCCCGACGAGCGAGACGCCGCCCGCACCCTTCTCGCGGGCGACGTCACGATGGTCGAGGCGCCGCTCGACGACGCGTGGATGCGCGACATCGGCCCCACCTTCGTGCTCGACGAGCACGGCAGGCTGGGCGCCGTCGACTGGGTGTTCAACGGCTGGGGCGGTCAGGACTGGGCCAACTGGGAGCACGACGCGCAGATCGCCGCGATCGTTGCCGAACACGCCGGCGCCGAGCGCATCCCCTCCCCGCTCGTCAACGAGGGCGGCGGGATCCAGGTCGACGGCCACGGCACGGTGCTGCTGACCGAGACGGTGCAGCTCGACCCCGGCCGCAACCCGGGCCTCTCGCACGCCGACGTCGAGGCCGAGCTGGCGCGCACGATCGGTGCCACGCATCCGATCTGGCTGCCGCGCGGCCTGACGCGCGACTACCAGCCCTTCGGCACCCGCGGCCACGTCGACATCGTCGCATCCCTTGTCGGCGACGGCCGCGTGCTGCTGCACGTGCAGGGCGCCGACGAGCACCCGGATGCCGCCGTCTCGGCCGAGATCGAGCGCGTGCTGCGCGAGGCGACGGATGCCGCCGGGAGACAGCTCGAGATCGTGCCGCTGCCGGCGCCCGCGGCGCTCCGCGACGACGAGGGCTGGGTCGACTGGTCGTACGTGAACCACGTCATCCTCAACGGCGGCATCCTCGCGTGCGGCTTCGACGACCCGGTCGCCGATGCCAGGGCGCGCGACGTGCTCGAGTCCTGCTACCCCGGCAGGCGCGCGGTCACCGTCGACGCGCGCGAGATTTTCGCCCGCGGCGGCGGCATCCACTGCATCACGCAGCAGCAGCCGAGGACGCCGTGACCGAGCCGCTCGTGGAGGCGAGCGTGCGCGTGCTGCGCGCCGCGCTCGACAGCGGTCGCACGACCGCGACCGAGCTCGCGGCACGCACGCTCGCGCGCATCGGCGCGTTCAGCGTCGGAGGCCCGCGCCTCAACGCCGTGCCCGTGCTCGCGCCGGATGCGTTCGCGGCGGCGCGCGCGGCAGATGCGCGCATCCGCGCAGGGCGCCCGGCGAGCCCGCTCGACGGCATCCCCTACACGGCCAAGGAGAGCTACTCGGCGCGCGGCATGACCGTCGCGGCCGGCAGCCCCGCCTTCGAGCACCTGGTGGCGAGCGAGGACGCGTTCGCGATCGAGCGGATGCGGGAGGCCGGCGCCGTGCTCATCGGTCTCACGACCATGCCCCCGATGGCCAACGGCGGCATGCAGCGCGGCGTGCGCGGGCGCGCCGAGAGCCCCTACAGCGCCGATTGGCTCACGAGTGCCTTCGGCTCGGGGTCGTCGAACGGCTCCGGCACCGCGACGGCAGCCGGCATCGGCGTCATCGGGCTGGGCGAGGAGACCTGGTCGTCGGGCAGGGCTCCCGCGAGCTGCAATGCACTGGTCGCCTACACGCCCTCGCGCGGGCTGATCTCGATGCGCGGCAACTGGGCGCTCGTGCCGACCATGGATGTCGTGGTGCCGCACGCGCGCAGCATGGCTGATCTGCTCGCCGCGCTCGACGTGCTCGTGCAGCCCGACGCGCGCATCGACGGGGACTTCTGGCGCGAGCAGCCGTGGCTGGCGCTGCCCGACGTCGACGAGGTGCGCCCCGCGCGCTTCGGGGACCTGCAGCCGGCGGAGCTGCAGGGCATGACGATCGCCGTGCCGCGCATGTACATCGGCACCGACGACGCCATCCGCTCCCCCATCGCGACCCGCGAGAGCGTGCTCGAGCTGTGGCGCGCGATGGCCGACGACCTGCGCACCGCGGGCGCGACGGTGGTCGAGACCGAGCTGCCGGTCGTGTCGAACTACGAGGGCGACCGCGACGGCGCACCGCACGTCCTGAACCGCGGGATCGTGCCGCCGCGCTTCATCGACAGCGAGCTGCGCGAGCTCGCCGTCTGGGCGTGGGACGGCTTCCTGCGACGCAACGACGATCCCGCGCTCAACCGGCTGCGCGACGTCGACGGCGAGCAGATCTTCTCGCACCCGCCCGGTGCCCTGCCCGACCGCTTCGAGCGCTCCTCGCCGGCCTTCGAGCCTGCCGCGAACGCGGACCTCGCCGACTTCCCCTCACTGCCGGTGCAGGAGCTCGACGAGATCCCCGCAATGGCCGAGGGCATCGCAGGCCTCGAGCAGACGCGTCGCATCGACTGGGACGAGTGGCTCGACGAGCACGGCATCGACGCGGTCGTGATGCCGACGCTCGCGGACGTCGGTCCGGCCGACGCCGACGTCGACCCTGCCTCTGCGGCCCTCGCGTGGCGCAACGGCACGTGGGTCGCGAACGGCAACCTCGTGTGGCGCCACTTCGGCATCCCGACCGTGACGGTGCCGATGGGCACCATGGCCGACATCGGGATGCCCGTGGGCCTCACGATCGCCGGACGACCGTACGACGATGAGGCTCTACTGCGCATCGGGCTCGCGATCGAGGCGCAGCGCCAGCGTCGCACCCCGCCGCCGCGCACGCCCGAGCTGCCGGCGACCGAGTGGACGCCGCTGCCCGCTGGCACCGTCGAACCCGCAGTCGAGCTGCAGGTCGCGCGCGATGGCGATGACGTCGTGGTGACCGGCCGAGCGACGGGCGAGGCGGTCGCGCTGTGGATCGATGGCGCGCAGCCCGTCATTGCTGTCGATGGCGACGCGTTCACCGCCCGCGCCGCAGGCAGCCTGGTCGTCGCGCTCGTGCGCGGGACGACCGGCGACGCGGGGGCGTGGGCGCGGGCGTGACCTACTCGGCGTCGGGGGCCGCGTGCTCCGGCAGCTGCAGGTCGATGACCGCGGCATCGCGCCACAGTCGCTCGAGCTGGTAGTAGGTGCGCTCCTCCTCGTGGAAGACGTGCACGATGATGTCGGAGAAGTCGAGCAGCACCCAGCGACCGTCGGCGCGTCCCTCGCGACGCACGGGCTTCGCGCCCTCGAGCAGCAGCGCGTCCTCGACCTCGCGGGCGATCGCGCTGACCTGACGCTCATTGCGGCCGGTCACCACCAGGAACACGTCAGTCAGGGGCAGCTGCCCTGAGACGTCCAGGCACACCTGGTCGATGCCGAGCGCCTTGTCCGCCGCGCGTGCGGCTGCGCGCGCGAGCGCGATCGCCTTGTCGTCCGCGCTCATCGCGCACCTCCCGAGATCAGAGCCAGCCCTGCGAGAGTGCGAGAGCCAGGAAACCCGCCACCGCGACCGCGACACCGCCAGCCCCGACGCCGATGGCCACGGGCCAGACGTTCGAGCGCTGCTTCTTCGGCGCGATCTGCACGCGAGCGTGAGCGTAGGACGACACGGCCTTGGACGCGCGCACGGGCGCCGTCTCGGGGCTCGTCACCTCGCCCTCCGCCACGTCGGAGTCGACGTCGTTGCCGTCGATCGAGACGCTGCCGCGGCCCGACGATGCGAAGCCCTCCGGCACGTCGATCGATCCCGTCACGACCAGCCCGTCGTCGCCCTCGAGGGCGAAGTCGGGGCTCTCGCTGCCCGCGGGCAGCACGAGCGCGTTCGCGGTGATCGAGGAGCTCGAACCACCACCGGCGCCGGCAACACCCTGCTCGCGCAGGTCGGCGATGTGGTGCTCGGAGGTGTCAGAGACGACGTTGACGATCACGGGGAGTCGCTGGGACCTGCCACGGCTCGGGCCGCTGACGATCGCGTCGTCGGCCTGCTCCTGCGCCAGGCGCCGGTCCTCGAGCTCCGCGGGCGTGACCTCGGCGATGCGACGCGACGAGACTCGCGGCTGCGCGACGATGACCTCGTCGATCTCGACGTCGTCGACCGCGGCGTCATCGACCGTGTCGAGGCCCTGCACATCGTCGATCTGTGCGCTCGATCGGCGAGCCGCCGACGGCGCGGGCACGGACGAGCCCCCCGAGGGCTCATCGTGAGTCGGCTCGGCGATCTCGGCCTCGATGACGCCGCTCGCGTCCGCGTCTTCGGCGTCCACCTTCTCGACGTCGACCTGCTCGATCGCGACGGTCTCGGCGGGCTCGGATGCAGCGGGCGACGGCGCTGCGGCCGGCCCGGGCTTCGTCTTCTTGCGGCCGAAGAAGCGACCGATGGGCTTCGAGACTTGCGGATCCTTGGCGGGCGCCGGCTCGGGCTCAGCCTCGGGCTCCTCGGCGACCAGCTCTGCCTCGACCACCTCTGGCGATCCGGGCACGCTGGGCGCCGAGTGGCGGCCCAACTGCGCGGGCTCGTCGATCGCCGACTGCTCGGCCTCCGGCTCCGGTGCGGATGCGCCGGTGGTGGCAAGCTCTGCTGCGCGCTCGCGCGCGCGAAGCTCACGCCGCGTCAGCGGGCGCTCTTCGTTCGCGTCACTCATGCAGTCAGTCTCCGGTACAGGTCGTGCTTGCTGATGTATTGAACCACCCCGTCGGGCACCAGGTACCAGACGGGATAGCCGGCGCGCACTCGCGCTCGGCAATCAGTTGAGGATATCGCAAGCGCGGGGATCTCCAGCAGCGAGACGCGCGCTTTCGGGTAATCCGCCATCTCGAGCTTGTGCCCCGGGCGGGTGACGGCCACGAAGTGCGCGAGATCCCAGAGCTCGCGCACGTCCTTCCACTCGACGATCGACGCGAAGGCATCGGCACCGGTGATGAAGAAGAGGTCGGCGTCGGGATGCTGCGTCCTGATGTCGCGCAGCGTGTCGATCGTGTAGGTGGGGCCGTCCCGGTCGACGTCGACGCGGCTGACCGTGAACTGCGGGTTGGACGCCGTGGCGACCACCGTCATGAGGTAGCGGTCCTCGCTGGGCGAGACGTCGCGCTTCTGGTACGGCACGCCCGTGGGCACGAACACGACCTCGTCGAGCTCGAAGTGCTGGGCGGCTTCGCTCGCCGCGACCAGGTGTCCGTGGTGGATGGGATCGAACGTGCCACCCATGACACCGAGCCGGCGCCGGCGCTGCGACGCCACAGGAGCGTCAGAGACGGTCGGCTGCCGGTGCGTACGGGTCGACGTTGCGGTGCGCCACGTCACGGAAGGAGCGCAGCACAATGGCCGAGATGAGGAACACGGCAGCGGTGATGCCCGCGGCGATGTACGGCGTGATGTTGGTCTCGCCGGATTCGGCAGCGGCGGTCGCGAGCTCAAGCAGGGTCATGGATGCCTCCGATCAGCATCCAGCCTAGCGCGACCGGGCGAGAACCACGTTCATGACCGCACCTGGCCCGTGCCTCGCACGATCCACTTGGTGCTCGTCAGCTCCGGCAGGCCCATGGGGCCGCGCGCGTGCGACTTCTGCGTCGAGATGCCGACCTCTGCACCGAAGCCGAACTCGCCGCCATCGGTGAAGCGGGTCGAAGCATTGTGCATGACGACGGCGGAGTCGACCTCCGCGAGGAACCTGCCGGCGGCCGCGACATCGTCGGTCACGATCGTGTCCGTGTGGTGCGTGCCGTAGCGGTTCACATGCTCGATGGCGGCGTCCAGGTCATCGACGACGCCGATCGCGATGTCCATCGACAGGTGCTCGGTCGACCAGCCGCCCTCGCCGAGCGGCTCGGCTCCATCGACACCCGGCAGCTCCTCGGCTGCGTGGATCGTGACACCGGCATCCCGCAGCGCACCCGCGAGCACGGGCACCGCCGTCGCGGCGACATCCCGATGCACCAGCAGCGTCTCGAGCGCATTGCAGACGCTGATGCGCTGCGTCTTCGCGTTCAGCACGATCTCGCGCGCCATCGAGAGATCTGCAGCGCGGTCGATGAACGCATGGACGATGCCCGCACCCGTCTCGATGACCGGCACCGTCGACTCCGTGACGACGCGCTCGATCAGCGACGCGCTCCCCCGCGGCACGAGCAGATCGACCAGGCCGCGAGCGCGCATGAGGCGCCCCGCGCCGTCGCGGCCGTAGGCGTCGATGGTCTGCACGGCCGCGCGAGGCAGGCCCTCGGCCTCCAGCGCATCCTGCATGGTCGCGACCAGCACGGCATTGGTGCGCTCGGCGGCCGAACCGCCCCGCAGCACGACCGCATTGCCGGAACCGAGCGCGATGCAGGCGAGGTCGACCGTGACGTTCGGACGCGCCTCGTAGATGACGCCGACGACGCCGAACGGCACGCGAACCTGCGTGAGGTCGATGCCGTTCGGGAGCGTGCGCTGCTGCAGCTGCTCGCCCACCGGGTCGGGCAGTGCGGCCAGTTGGCGGGCCGCAGCCGCGAGGCCCGCGATGCGTGCGTCGTCGAGCAGCAGCCGGTCGAGCAACCCCTCGTCGAGGCCGTCGGCTCGACCGCGCTCGAGATCGGCGCGGTTCGCCGCGCGGATCTCATCGACTGCCGACTCGATCGCCGCCGCAATCCTGCCGATCGCCGCGTGGCGCTGCGCCGCCGGCGCAATGCCGAGCGCGCGGGAGGCGCGCTGCGAGGCATCCAGCAGCGCATCGAAGCCGTCGTCGGAGCGAATCTCTGCCATGGCTCGATCCTACGAGGCCCTGCGGCCAGCGGGTGCTCCGCTCAGCGCTCGTCGTCGAGCTCTGGCGCGGGCGCGGGGTTCGGTTCGAACTCGGTGCCGAGCCGCTCACCCGCGATGAGGCGCTCGAGCAGTGGGGTCGCCGTGACCGTGACGCGCACGCCGGCGTCGGCCGCGAGCCTCGCGGCATCCACCTTCGTCATCGCACCGCCGGAGCCGATGTGCGAGCCGCTCGCACCGAGCCGCACGCCCTCGAGAGGATCGCCGAAGGGCACGGAGTGGATCGGCTCGGAGCCCGGCTCGTCCGGCGGCGCAGTGCGCAGCGTCGGGATGTCGGAGAGCAGGATGAGGCGGTCTGCGTGCAGGAGCTTCGCCACCAGCGCGGCCAGCCGATCGTTGTCGCCGAAGCGGATCTCGTGCGTCGCGACGGTGTCGTTCTCGTTGATGATGGGCAGCATCCGCAGCTCGAGCAGGCGCCGCAGGGCGTTCCGCGCATTGACGCGGTGCGAGTCGTGGTCCATGTCGGAGGCGGTGAGCAGGATCTGCGCCGCCGTCACCTCGTGGCGCGAGAGTCCGCGCTGGTAGCGATTCATCAGCACGTTCTGACCCACGGCTGCCGCCGCCTGCTGCATCGGCAGGTCGAGCGGGCGATCGTCGAGGCCGAGGAACGGCATGCCGGTCGAGATCGCGCCCGACGAGACCAGGATCACCCGGCATACGCGGTGCAGGCTCGCGAGGCCGTCGACGAGCGGCTCGATCTGCGCGCGGCGATCGCCCGAGATCGAGGACGAGCCGACCTTGACGACGATGAGCTCGCCGCCGCGCGGGTCGAGCGTCGTCACGCCTCGTCGTCCCAGCGCTGCACTTCCAGGCTCTCGTCCTGCTGCGCCGCGCGCCCATCGCGCTCCTGCACGAGGCCGTCGCGGGCCGCCTGCTTCGCGTCCATCATGCGTCGGTACTGCTCGCGCCGCTCCGGTGTGGTGCGGCGATCGTGGCGGTCGAGTCGCGGATCGGTGCCGCGGTTGCCGACCACCTCTGCACCGGAGGCGACGGTCGGCTCCCAGTCGAAGACGATGCCGGCGCCCGGGCCGATCACGACCGTCGCGCCCGCGACCGCGCCGGCCTTGAGCAGCGCCTCCTCGGTACCGAGCTTGGCGAGCCGGTCGGCGAGGTAGCCGACCGCCTCGTCATTGCGGAAGTCGGTCTGCTGCACCCACCGCTCGGGCTTCGCACCCAGGATGCGGTACAGCGGGCCAGCATGCGTGCCCTCGACCTTGACGGTGAAGTCGGCCTGGTCGACCGCGCGCGGGCGCAGCACGATGCGCTCGGGCGCGGGGTCGGCGGCCTTCGCGAGCCGGTCGGCCTCGACGATCTCTGCCAGCGCGAACGACAGCTCGCGCAACCCCTTGTGGGCGACGGTGGAGATCTCGAACACGCGGAAGCCCTGTCGCTCGATGTCCTCGCGCACGAACGCGGCGAGCTCCGCAGCCTCCGGCACGTCGATCTTGTTGAGGGCCACGAGCTGCTGGCGCTCCAGCAGCGGCAGCTGACCCTCCGGCACGGGGTAGGCGGCGAGCTCAGCCAGGATGACCTGCAGGTCGCTCACCGGGTCGCGGTTCGGCTCGAGCGTCGCGCAGTCGATCACGTGCAGCAGCGCGGAGCAGCGCTCGACGTGGCGCAGGAACTCGAGCCCGAGCCCCTTCCCCTCGCTCGCGCCCTCGATGAGGCCGGGCACGTCGGCGATCGTGTAGCGCGTCTGGCCCGACTCCACGACGCCGAGGTTCGGGTGCAGCGTGGTGAACGGGTAGTCGGCGATCTTGGGACGCGCTGCCGACATGGCGGCCACGAGGCTCGACTTGCCCGCACTCGGGAATCCGACCAGCGCGACATCCGCGACGGTCTTGAGCTCGAGCGTGACATCGTGCTCTGCGCCGTCGGTGCCGAGCAGCGCGAATCCGGGCGCCTTGCGCTTCGTGTTCGCCAGCGCCGAGTTGCCGAGGCCGCCCTGGCCTCCCTCGGCCACGACGACGCGCATGCCCGGGTGTGTGAGATCGGCGAGCTGCTCGCCCGCGGCATCCCGCACCACGGTGCCCACCGGCACCGGCAGCTCGAGGTCGGCGCCCTTGGTGCCGGAGCGGTGGTCGCCCATGCCTGGCTGACCGTTCTCGCTCGTGCGATGCGGCGAGCGGTGGTAGCCGAGCAGCGTGGTCACCTGCGGGTCGGCGACGAGCACGATGTCGCCGGCGTCGCCGCCGTTGCCGCCGTCGGGGCCGCCGAGCGGCTTGAACTTCTCGCGGTGCACGGAGACGCAGCCGTGACCGCCGTTGCCTGCACGCAGGTGCAGCGTCACCTGATCGACGAAGGTGGCCATGGATGTCTCCTCTGGAAACGAGAACGGGGCGAGCCGAAGCCCGCCCCGTTCATCGGAATGTCTGTGTCGTGTGCGCCGGTTACTCGGCGGCAGCGACGATGTTGACCACCTTGCGGCGGCCCTTCGAGCCGAACTCCACAGCGCCCGCAGCGAGGGCGAACAGGGTGTCGTCCTTGCCGCGACCGACGCCGGCGCCGGGGTGGAAGTGCGTGCCGCGCTGGCGGACGAGGATCTCGCCAGCCTTGACGACCTGGCCGCCGAAGCGCTTGACGCCGAGGTACTGCGCGTTCGAGTCCCGACCGTTGCGGGTGGACGATGCGCCCTTCTTATGTGCCATCTCTGGGACCCCTTACTTGATGCCGGTGATCTTGAGGCGCGTGAGCTCCGAGCGGTGGCCCATGCGGCGCTTGTAGCCGGTCTTGTTGCGGTAGTGCTGGATGCGGATCTTCGGGCCGCGCAGATCGGTCACGATCTCTGCAGTCACCTTCACCTTGGCGAGGTCAGCAACGTCGGTCGTCACCTTGTCGCCGTCGACGAGCAGCACGGGGGCCAGCTCGACGTTGCCGTTGTCGTCACCGGCGATGCGATCGACGACGAGAATGGTCCCGACCTCGACCTTCTCCTGCCGGCCGCCGGCGCGCACGATTGCGTACACCACGTTGGATCCTCACTGTTGGAACGACTCCCGACAGTGTCGGGACGAAGCTTGCAGCGCGCGCACGGAATGCGACTTGCGCCAGCGAACAACGATACAGGCAACCGGCCCACCGGGCAACACGGGCGCCGGGCGCGTCGCGACCGTGCGGATACGGTGGACGCATGGCGATCCTCGTCGACGACCCGCTCTGGCCGGCGCACGACCGCATGTGGGCGCACCTGGTGAGCGACTCGTCGCTCGACGAGCTGCACGACTTCGCCCGCCGCGCCGGGCTGCCGGCGCGCGGCTTCGACCACGACCACTACGACGTGCCGGCAGAGCGCATCGACCGGCTCGTCGCGATGGGCGCAGAGCGGGTGAGCCCGAAGACGCTCGTTCGTCGTCTGATCGCCAGCGGTCTGCGCGTCAAGGAGCGCGACCGGCACGACTGACCCGATGCGCGAATCCGCCCGCGCCGAGAGCGGCGGGCGGATTCGTGCGGACGGCGCTGCGCGCCGCCGGTCAGGACTCGTCGGGCTTCGCCGTGATGATGCCGGAGGATGCGCGGCGCGAGCGGCGCGCTGCCTTGCCGGTGCCCGGTGCCGGGGCTGCGATGGCGTCCAGTGCGCTGCCCAGCAGTCCATCGAGCTCGTCCACCGATGCCTTGGGAGCCGACTCCTCGCGATGCGCCTCCACCGGGATGTCGAGGATCGACACGACCGGCTCGGCCGCGACGGCCTCCACCGCATCCTGCGACGGGCGCACGACGCCCGAGGGCTGGTCGCGCTGGTCGCGATCGCGGTCCTGGCGGCCGTTGCGATTCGAGCGACCCTTCGAGCGGCCGCGGCCGGCGGGCTGCCGATCCTGCTGGTCGCCCTGCTGCCCGTCGCCCCGGCCGGCTGCGCCCTGCGCGGACGCATCCTGCGCCGACGCATCCTGCGCGGACGCATTCTGCGCGGCATCCTGCGAGGACTCGACCTGCGAGGCCTTCGCCGGGGCATCGCTCACCGGTTCGGGCTGCGCCGTCGCGCCCTCGCCGTCGCCGGCCTTGCTGCGCGCGGCGAGCGCGACCTGCGAGAGGCCCTTGCGCATGTCGTCGGTGATGGCGTGCGTGCCGCCGTTGCCGCCCTGCTGCTGGTGCTCCTGCTGCTGCGACTGGTCGTTCGGCTTGCCGCCGCGACCGCGTCGACGGTTCGACGAGCCGCCGCCGTTCTGCTCGTTGCCCTGCCGCTGCGACCTGGAGACGGGCTCGTGGTGCACGATGATGCCGCGACCCGCACAGATCTCGCACGTCTCCGAGTACGACTCGAGCAGGCCGAGCCCCAGCTTCTTGCGCGTCATCTGCACGAGGCCAAGGCTCGTGACCTCCGCGACCTGGTGCTTCGTGCGGTCGCGCGAGAGGCACTCGATGAGGCGTCGCTGCACGAGGTCGCGGTTCGACTCCAGCACCATGTCGATGAAGTCGATCACGATGATGCCGCCGATGTCGCGCAGCCGCAGCTGGCGCACGATCTCCTCGGCGGCCTCGAGGTTGTTCTTGGTGACCGTCTCCTCGAGGTTGCCGCCGGCACCGACGAAGCGACCGGTGTTGACATCGACGACGGTCATCGCCTCGGTGCGATCGATCACCAGCGAGCCGCCGGAGGGCAGGAAGACCTTGCGGTCCAGCGCCTTGTCGATCTGCTCCGCGATGCGGAAGTGCTCGAACGGGTCGTCGGTGCCCTCGTAGGGCTCGACGCGGTCGAGCAGGTCGGGCGCGATCGCCTCCAGGTACTCGCGGATCGTCTCGAGTGCCTCAGAGCCCTGGATGACGAGCTTCCCGAAGTCCTCGTTGAAGACGTCGCGCACGATCTTGACGAGCAGGTCCGGCTCTGCGTGCAGGCGCTGCGGGGCGGTGCCCGACTGGCGCTGCTGCTGGATGCGCTCCCACTGGCGGGTGAGCCGCTCGACGTCGTTCGTCAGCTGCTCCTCGGTGGCGCCCTCCGCGGCCGTGCGTACGATCACGCCGACGCCCTCCGGCAGCACCTGCTTGAGGATCTTCTTGAGGCGCGCGCGCTCGGTGTCGGGAAGCTTGCGCGAGATCCCGTTCATGGAACCGCCCGGCACCGACACCAGGTAGCGGCCGGGCAGCGAGATCTGGCTCGTGAGCCGGGCGCCCTTGTGGCCGATGGGATCCTTTGTGACCTGCACGAGCACGGTGTCGCCGGGCTTGAGCGCGAGCTCGATCTTGCGCGGCTGGCCCTCGAGCTCTGCGGCATCCCAGTCGACCTCGCCGGAGTACAGCACGGCGTTGCGCCCGCGGCCGATGTCGACGAAGGCCGCCTCCATGCTCGGCAGCACGTTCTGCACGCGACCGAGGTAGACGTTGCCGATCAGGCTCGACTCGCTCGACTTGGCGACGTAGTGCTCGACGAGCACGCCGTCCTCGAGCACGGCGAGCTGCACGCGGTCATGCTTCGAGCGCACGATCATCTGGCGCTCGACGGACTCGCGACGGGCGAGGAACTCGGTCTCCGTCACCACGGTGCGGCGTCGGCCGGCGTCCCGGCCCTCGCGGCGTCGCTGGCGCTTCGCCTCGAGCCGGGTCGAGCCCTTCACCTTCTGCGGCTCGGTGATGAGCGGCCTGTCGTCCTCGGGCTCGCGCCGACGGTTGCGGCGATTGCGACGCGATGACCGCCGGTCGCCCTGCCGGTCGTCATCATCGTCATCGTCATCGTCGTCGTCATCTGCGCTCGCCGCGGGCAGCGGCGGCAGGGTGTCGAGATCCGGGGCGTGGAACAGCAGGCCGAACGGCCCTGCCGGCAGCGCGGGCAGCGACGTGGCAGCCGCGAGCGGATCGGGCTGCTGCTGGCTGCCGGGCGCGGCGTCGCTCGCGCCGGGCTCGGTCGCGCCGAGGGCTGCCGGGTCGACGAGACCGGGCTCGTGGCCGGGCTCCAGCTCGCCCACCGCCGGGGTGCCATGCGGCGGCTGCTCCGGCTCTCCTGCGTCGGTCGCGGTCGAGGGCGACCCATCGCCGGTCGGGCGAGCATCCGCGGCCTGCTGCTGCTCGGTCGCATCCTGGTGGCCCGCGTCGGTCGGGGCATCGGTCGCGTGCTCGGTCGCCGCGCTCGGCTCCGACTCTGCGGTCGCCTTCTTGCGGATGCCGATGCGCTTGCGCTTGGGCTTCTCGGCCTTGGCAGCGGTGCCGTCGGTGGTCGTGGTCTGTTCGGCTGCGGTCTGTGCCTGCAGCTCGCCGCCCTCTTCGGGAAGGGCCGTCGTGTTCTCTGCCATTGCTGGCGCACTCCTGTCGCGACCGACACTGCCGGTCGACATCTCCGTCGCATTCCGGGGCGCGCCCCGGCGCGAATCCTCTCGTCTCACCCCCTTGCGGGGGCGGCCCGGGCACGGCTTGCCGCCCGGAAAAACTTGTGCGTGCGCCCGTCGGGCGCGCTGCGGGGAAGTCTACCGCACGGTCGCGGCGTTGCTACGGCAGCACGACGCGCACCGCGAGCGCCACGAATGCGGCGGCGGCCAGCAGCGTGCCGACGATCGCGAGCCAGCCGTGCGGCTGCACGCTGCGGCCGACGCGCGAGCCCACCAGCACGAGCACGGCCAGATAGGTGGCAGAGACGACCTCCAGGATCAGCATGAGCACGAGCAGGTCGCCGAGCGGCGTCGCCGAATCGGGATCGATGAACTGCACGAAGAAGGACGCGAAGAACAGGATCGCCTTCGGGTTCAGCAGGCTCGTGACGAGCGCGGTGCGGAATGGCGCGATGCGGGGGCGCGCGATGATGGGGTTCGGCGCCGTGAGCGGATGCGTCGGGTTCTCGGTCGGTGCGGGCTCCGCGGTGCGCTGCCGCTTGGCGCGGATGCGGGCGACGGCACTGCGCGCGAGGCCGACCGCGAGCCAGCACAGGTAGAGCGCACCCGCCCACGTGAGGATGCGGAAGATCAGCGGATTGGCCGAGAGCGCCTGCGCCGAGAGCACAGCGAGCACCATCAGGATCGCGTCGCCCAGGAAGACGCCGAGCATCGCGCGGAAGCCGGAGCGGCGGCCGGCGCGCAGCGAGACGGTGATGACGTAGAGGCTGTTGGCACCCGGCAGCAGCACGATCACGATGACGCCGGCTATGAATGCCGCCAGCGTTGCGGCGTCGAGGCTCATCCGGCACCCCGCACGATGGTTGGATGAGAGCCATGAGGCTTCATGACTGAGAATCGACGCGCCCACCTCGCGGCGCCCGTGTGGCTCGGTGTGCTGCTGATCGTCACGGGGCTCGTGGGCCTGCTCGGCGCGTTCGCGCTCTCGGTCGAGCGCATCGAGCTGCTCCTGCACCCGGAGGAGGCGCTCGGCTGCGATCTGAACCCGTTCCTGACGTGCTCGGGCGCGATCGAGTCGGCGCAGGGCGAGCTGTTCGGCTTCCCGAACCCGTTCCTGGGGCTCATGGCCTTCCCGGCTCCCATCATCGTCGGGGCACTGACGCTGGGGCGCGTCGCGATGCCCCGCTGGGTGTGGACCGTCTTCTCGATCGGTCTGCTCGGCGGGCTGGCGATCGTGCTCTTCCTGGCGCAGCAGTCGATCTTCGTGCTGGGCTTCGTCTGCCCCTGGTGCTTCATGGTGTGGCTGGCGATGTACGCCATGGTGTTCCCGCTGTGGGTCTGGGGCTTCGGCTCCGGCGCGCTTCCCGCTGGTTCAGGCATGCGCCGCGCGTTCGCGAAGCTCGTCCCGTGGGGCTGGGTCTTCTCGCTTGCCCTCGCCGTCATCCTGGTGCTCACGATCATGATCGTGCTGCCGGGCATCCCCCGCTACCTGCTCGGCGGCCTCTGACCTGATCGCCGAGCCCGAACGAGCGCGTCCCGCCGAGCGTCTGCGCTGCTTCGGGACGCTCGGCGGCGCTGGCGGATGCGGGCGCGCGCCTGCGAGGGGCCGCAGCGCCTCCTGCGTGGGTCAGCCGAACCAGAGGGTGAGCTCGCGCTCGGCCGACTCCTCGGAGTCGGAGCCGTGCACGAGGTTCTGCTGCACCTTCAGGCCCCAGTCGCGCCCGAGGTCGCCGCGGATCGTGCCCGGTGCGGCCGTCGTCGGGTCGGTCGTGCCCGCGAGCGAGCGGAAGCCCTCGATCACGCGGTCGCCCTCCAGGCGGATCGCGACCGACGGGCCCGAGAGCATGAACTCCACCAGCGGCTCGAAGAACGGCTTGCCCTGGTGCTCGGCGTAGTGCTCCTCCAGCAGCGCACGCTCGGGCTGCACGAGGCGGAGGTCGGTGACGACGTATCCCTTGGCCTCGATGCGGGCGAGGATGGTGCCGGTCAGCTGGCGCGTGACGCCGTCGGGTTTGATGAGGACGAGGGTGTTCTGCATGCCTGCCAGCCTACCGAGCGCCCCGCCGCGCGCCCGCCGCAGCCCCCACCCGCGCCCGCCGCGCCCTCGCCGTGGCCGCGGCGCCCTCGCCGTGGCCGCGGCCGCCCATGCGCCGCGCCGTGGTCACCCATCCGACCCGCCGCGCCTACCCATCGACACAGATGTCGCTATCGGGGCGAAAGCGGAGGCGGAG
>NZ_JBISGY010000010.1:0-1869 GCF_045064095.1 Agrococcus sp. Ld7
GGACGGGGCCGACGGAGACGCGGGATGCGTCCGCATCGGCGGGGGTGGGGAAGGCGGTGCCGGGCATCCCGGCGGCGGCGGAGCCGTGGGCAACGGCCTGCCGCAGGCGGCCCGCGGCATCATCGCCGCGCACCGCGGCGATCAACCAGCCGGCGAGGCTGGCGTCACCCGCACCGACGGTCGAGCGCACCGCGGTCGGTGGCGGCACGGCGTGCAGTGTCGCGTCGGCATCCGCGAGGATTGCGCCGTCGCCGCCGAGCGTCAGCAGCACGGTGCCGACGCCGCGCCCGACGAGGGACTGCGCTGCGCTCGCGGCGTCGTGCAGGTCGCCGATGGCGCCGTGAGCGAGACCGAGCAGCTCCTCGAGCTCCTCGTCGTTCGGCTTGGCGAGGTCGATGCCGCCGCTGGCGACCGCGGCGGACAGCGCCGCACCCGAGGTATCGACGGCGATGCGGATCGAGCTGTTCGCATCGCGGGCGGCGCGCATGATGGCACCGACCGTGTCGCTCGGCGCGCCGGTCGGCAGCGACCCTGCAACCACCAGCCAATCCGCAGACGTGCTGTGCGCGCGGATCTCGCCGAGCACCGCCGACAGCGTGCGCTCATCGAAGGGTGCGCCCGGCTCGTTGATCTTCGTGGTCGTGCCGTCGGGCTCGGTGAGCGCGAGATTGGTGCGCACCGCGGCATCGACCGGCACGCAGACGGCATCGACGCCGTCGGCGGCCAGCATCGTCGCGAACCGATCATCCGGTCGCGCGAGCACGATCGCGCGAGCGGCGACGCCCGCCGCGCTCAGCACGCGGGCCACGTTGACGCCCTTGCCGGCTGCCACCTCGGTGGCGGGCAGGGTGGCGCGATGGACCCCGCCCCGCTCCAGCGGTGCGGGCAGCTCGACCGTGCGATCGATCGACGGGTTGAGGGTCAGCGTCAGGATCATGCGACCAGCACCTCGCAGCCCGCGTCGTCGAGCGCGTGCGTCGTCGGCGCATCCGGTCGGGCATCAGTGAGCAGCACATCGATCTGCTCGAGCGCCGCGAACCGGCACAGGGATGTCTCGCCGAGCTTGCTGGCGTCGGCGAGCAGCGCGACGCGGCGGCCTGCGGCGACGATGGCCGTCTTCACCGCGGCCTCATCGGGGTCGGGCGTGCTGGCGCCGGTGGCGTCGAGGCCGTTGGTGCCGAGCACCACGATGTCCGGACGCAGCCCGGCGATGGCGAGCACGGTCTGCGCGCCCACCGCTGCGCCGGTGACGCCGCGGATGCGGCCGCCGATGGCGTGCACCTCGATCGAGGGGTGCGCGGCGAGCTGCTGCGCGATCGCGGGGGAGTGGGTGGCGACGATCAGCCGCGGTCCGTCGCCGTGCGGCCAGGTCGCGACGAGCTCGGCGGCGAGCGCGGCGGTCGTGGTGCCGGCGTCGAGCAGCAGGCTGGTGGCGCCGGAGGCCAGCAGCCGCTGACAGGCGAGGCGAGCGATGCGGCGCTTGCCATCGGCGTTCGCGTCGGTGCGCTCGGCGACCGCGGTCTCGATCAGGCTGGAGCGGTTCGCGCTCACCGCTCCGCCGTGCACCCGCCGCGCGATCCCTGCGCTCTCGAGGGCGTCCAGGTCGCGTCGTGCTGTCTCGGGCGTGATGCCGAGGGTCCGGGCGATCTCTGCGACGAGCACGCGGCCATCCGCCTGAATGCGTGCGGCGATCTCGTCTCTGCGCTGGGTAGCGAGCATGGGTGCCTCCTTCCCGGCACTGTAGCGCGCAAAACAAGAAAAGCACAAGCAAAAGCAGAAAACCACAGAAACAGATCCGCGCGCCGCCGCGAGCACGCCGAGCCAGCGGCGCCGTCAGCCCGCCCGCGCCAGCCCGCCAGCCTGCGAACC
>NZ_JBISGY010000011.1:0-1334 GCF_045064095.1 Agrococcus sp. Ld7
CATTGAGGATGGTGGTGGTGGTTCCGGGTCCGTGGCCTGGCCTTCTCCTCGCCCGACTCTCACGATGTCATTCGTAGGACTTGTCGGTCACGGTTCCGGGGCCGCTGCCGTTGGTTCGGTCGGAAGGCCGAGCCGGGCGGGGACGTGACCTAATAGGACTCTGTCCGACCACGACTACTCAATGTTGTGTCCGCCCGGCCCGGTGAGGTCATCCAACCGATCACGATCGATTGGAGACAGAGCCCATGCTAATCACCCACCCCGAGCAGTCGCAGCAGACGATCGTCGTCGCCGGCGTCGACACGCACAAAGACACCCACCACGCGGCCGTGCTCGACCTGGCCGGCCGCACGCTCGCGATCGAGCAGTTCCCCGCATCCCCGGCCGGCTACCGGCAGCTGCTCGCGTTCGTCGCCGCGCACGGCGTGATCGACAAGATCGGCATCGAGCTGACCGGCTCCTACGGCGCCGGCCTCACCCGCTACCTGAGCGCCGCCGGGGTGACCGTGATGGAGGTGAACACCACCGACAAAGCCACCCGCGCCCGACGCGGCAAGGACGACGCGATCGATGCGGTCGCCGCAGCGCAGAAGACCCTCTCCGGCATGGCCTCGGCCACGCCGAAAGACACCACCGGCGCCACCGAGGCGATCCGCCTCCTCACCGCCGTCCGGGACCTCGCCGTCAAGCAGCGCACCCAAGCGATGAACCAGGTCCACGCGCACCTCGTCACCGCACCCGAGCAGCTGCGAGAACCGCTCCGCGGCCTGCCGCGGGCGGCGCTACTGCGCGCGCTGCGCGGCCTGCGCCCCGACCGGACACGACTGGCCGAACCGGCCCAGGCCGCCAAAGCGGCCCTGCGCGCGCTCGCCGAGCGGATCCGCGCCCTCGACGCGGAGATCACGACCGCCGACGCCGACCTGACCGCGCTGGTCGCCGCGACCGCACCGACCCTGCTCGCCCGGCCAGGCGTCGGCGTCCACACCGCCGCCCGCTTCCTCATCACCGCCGCGAACAACATCGACCGGCTCCACAGCAGCGCCGCGTTCGCGCGCCTCTGCGGCGCCGCACCCGTGCCCGTCTCCTCCGGCAAAACACACCGCATGCGGCTCCACCGCGGCGGCGACAGGCAAGCCAACCGGGCCCTGCACATGATCATCATCGGCCGCATGAAGAACGACCCGCGAACCCAGGCCTACGTCGCCAAGAAACTCGCCGAAGGACACTCCAAACGAGACGCCATCAGAGCCCTCAAGCGCTACCTCTGCCGCGAGATCCTCGCCGCCCTCAAACACGACCTCAACCCCACTTGACATCCATAGGACTGTCCTACG
>NZ_JBISGY010000012.1:0-14166 GCF_045064095.1 Agrococcus sp. Ld7
CCTTCCGACCGAACCAACGGCAGCGGCCCCGGAACCGTGACCGACAAGTCCTACGAATGACATCGTGAGAGTCGGGCGAGGAGAAGGCCAGGCCACGGACCCGGAACCACCACCACCATCCTCAATGCCGAGGAGCCCGCGCCGCAGGCACGGGCGTCACGAGGCCGAAACCCGCCCCGCACCCTCGTAGGCCGAGGAGCCCGCGCCGCAGGCACGGGCGTCACGAGGCCGGATCCCGCACCCGTCCCCAGGCGCGCCTACCCCCGCACGACCCGCCCCATCCACGGCCACACGAAGCGGCCGATGAGCGCGAGGCCGAGCAAGGCGGCGACCAGCACGAGAATCCGCACGAATGTGTCGGCGCCGGTGATATCGATGACGATGCCCACGCCACTCACCGCGAAGAAGACCAGCAGCGCGCCGAGCACCGACAGCGCCGAGGCTGCACGCGTGACACGGACCGCGCGACGATGCTCCCAGTGGCGCAGCCGCCGCCGGCTGTTGAAGAGCCCCGCACCGACCAGCAGCGCTCCCGCCACCAGTTGCGCCAGCACCCACCACGTCGTGGGTTCCTCGACGGGCGAGCGGTACATGTACATCAGGTCGCGAAGGATGAAGGCGATCAGTACGGCGAGCAGGCCCGCCAGCAACATGGTCACGCCGACACCGATGAGCGGGCCCGAGAGCATGCCGATCGAGCGCAGTCGCCGGAGCTCGTCGGCTGGCATCGGAAGCCGCGCTGCAGCAGCCGACTCCTCCTGGGGCATCGCTGCGCTCATCCCGCGAGCGTACGCGCGCGCCGCCCGGTGCGCCTCAGCATCCTCGGGCGCAACCCGCATCCAGGCCGCGGTCGCCGTGGGAGGCGGCGTTCGCGCTGCCGCTGTCGGCTGGCCGGGGTGCTGCCGCGCGCCGTTCAGCGTGGCGTCAGTGCGCGCAGGCCATGCTCGAGGCATGCGGGTGCTGCTGGTCGACGACGAAGTGCGCCTGACCGACGGCATCCGCCGCGGGCTGCAGGCAGAGGGCATGACGGTCGACGTCGCGCACGACGGGGTCGACGGCCTCTGGCGCGTGCGCGAGTTCACCTACGACGTCGTGCTGCTCGACGTGATGATGCCCGGGATGAGCGGCTATCGGGTGTGCCAGACGATGCGGGCGGAGGGCATCTGGGCGCCGGTGCTCTTCCTGACCGCCAAGGACGGCGACTGGGATGAGGTCGAGGGCCTCGAAACGGGCGGCGACGACTGGCTCACGAAGCCGTTCTCGTTCCCGGTGCTCGTCGCGCGCATCCGAGCGCTCGCGCGCCGCGGCGCTCGCGCCCGGCCGGTGGTGCTGGAGGCCGGCGACCTGCGCCTCGACCCGGCGGCGCGCACCGTGCACCGCGGCGAGGCGCTGATCGCGCTCACGGCGCGAGAGATCGCGGTGCTCGAGCTGCTCATGCGAAGGCGGGGCGAGGTCGTGACGAAGACCGAGCTGCTCGACGATGTCTGGAGCGAGGACTTCGACAACGATCCGAACATCGTCGAGGTCTACGTGGGGCGCATCCGACGCAAGATCGATCGGCCCTTCGGGCGCACGGCGATCGAGACGGTGCGCGGGGCCGGATACCGGCTGGCGGCTGACGGTGGCTGAGCCCCGCGCGGCTCGGCCCGCTCGCCGCGGCGCGTCCATCCGCGTGCGCATCCTCACGTCGGCGGTCGCGCTCGTGGCGCTCGCGCTCGGCCTCGGTGCCGTGACCCTTGTCTGGACCCTCGATCGCATGCTGCAGGCATCCGCCGCGCAGCAGCTCACCGACGAGCTCGCGGCGCTCGCCGAGGGCATCGACCAGGGCACCATCCAGACGGCTGCGCTCACCGAGCGTGACGACGACATCCTGGTCGCGCTGCGATCCGAGACCGGCGTGGTCGTGAACGCGGATCTCGCGGCGGAGGTGCCCGTGCCGACCGGTCGGCAGCCGATCGTGACGACGATCGCCGACGAGCGCTACATCGTCGTCGCGACCGAGGCCGATGCGGGGACGATCGTGGTGGCGCTCGCGATGGGGGCCATCGACGACACCGTCCGGTCGACGACAGCGCTGCTCACGATCGCGGTGCCGCTCACCGTCATCCTGGTCGGCACATTGGTCTGGATCGTGGTCGACCGCGCCCTCGCGCCCGTGGAGCGCATGCGCGCGGAGGTCGATGCGATCGACGCGAGCGCCCTCGACCTGCGGGTGCGGACGACGAGCCGCGGCGACGAGGTCGACCGGCTCGCGACCACCATGAACCGGATGCTCGCTCGGGTCGAGGAGGGCGCACGCGCCCGCCGGCAGTTCGTCTCGGACGCATCGCACGAGCTGCGGTCGCCGCTCGCGACCATGCGGCAGTTCGCCGAGCTCACGCGCGCGCACCCCGCAGCGGTCGCACCCGGTGAGCTCGCGGAGGTCGTGATCGACGAGAGCGGTCGGATGCACACGATCGTCGAAGGGCTGCTGCTGCTGGCGCGGCTGGATGAGCACGAGACCGGCCAGCGCCGCCCGGTCGCCCTGGACGAGCTCGCGCGGGCGGAGATCGAGCGGGTGCGCGCCCTGGGGCGCGAGGTCGACGGCAGCGCCGTGCGCGCGGCGCCCGTGGTGGGCGATGAGCGGCTCCTGCGCCGCGCATCCCGCAACCTCGTCGACAACGCGCTGCGCCATGCCTCGGGCCGGATCGCGATCGGCTCGGTGGTGCGCGAGGGTCGTGCGCTGCTGTGGGTCGACGACGACGGCACCGGCGTTCCCGTCGAAGATCGCGAGCGCGTCTTCGATCGCTTCACGCGCCTCGACGAGGGGCGGTCGCGCGATGCCGGCGGCTCGGGGCTCGGTCTCGCGATCGTGCGGGAGGTGGCGGGCGCGCACGGCGGCGATGCCTGGATTGCGAGTGCCCCGACAGGCGGCGCGCGGTTCGTCCTGGAGCTGCCAGCGGCCCTCGGTGCGACCGATGCCTGAACGACCCTTCCGTGCCGTTCAGTGTCGCGTCAGCGACCGTGCAGGAGGCTGGTCCTCATGAACGAGCAGTCCTCCACGGGCTCGGAGTCTGACCGCGACCCCGCAGCGTTCGCGCCGGACGATCCGCAGCCGAGGCACCCGGCGCCGACCGAGTCCGCAGAGGACGCGCACCCCGCAGCCCCGCGCGACGCGGCCGAGCGCTCCGAGCCGAAGCGCGGCGGGGGCATGCTCAAGCCGCTCCTGGTCGGCACGGGCGCTGCCGTCGTCGTGCTGGGCGTCGCCGGCATCGGCATGCTGATCGCCGACGCGGCATCGAACGACGCGCAGGCGCCCGTGAGCGCCTCCGAGCAGTCCGAGCCTGTCCAGACGCCACCGGCCGCGACGCCACCGATCGCGACGCCTCCGGTCGAGTCACCACCGGTGGAGACGCCACCGGCCGGAACCGAGGCCACGCAGGGCAGCGGGGCAGGCGACGGCACCGGCTCGGATGGGCCCTCCGCGCCGGCCTCGCTCGTGGCGGCCATCGATGCAGCGGTCCGCGCGGCGGGCGGGGGCGGTGCCACGAGCATCGATGTCGGGTCGCAGGGCTGGGAGGTCGGCGTGCGCCTCGACGACGGCAGCCGTGTCGACGTGTGGGTGCCGACCGGCGGCGATCCGGTGGTGAGCGCCGACGACGACGAGCGCACGAGCGATGCTCCGCTCGATCCCGCACGAATCCCCGCCATCTGTGCCGCCGCCATCGCTGCCGCCGGTGGCGGCTCCGTGACGATGATCGAGACCGACGACGAGGACGGACGGGCGGGCTTCGAGGTCGAGGTCGCGGTCGGCGCCCAGCAGGTCGACGTCGAGCTCGCCGCCGACCTGACGGTCGTCGCCGTCGACCGCTGACTCGCGGGGCTGCCGATCGCAGCATCCCCACGACGTCCGCGGGCGACCGCAGCGCATCGCGGCGCATTCGACGGGTCACGACGAGAAGAACGCCTCGCTCATCTCGCGATAGCGACCGGGTCGAGCGGCGAGCTCGTCGTGCGTGCCGGAGTCGACGACTCGTCCCGCATGGATCACGTACACCCGATCGGCCTGACGCAGCGTCGAGAGCCGGTGGGCGATGACCACCACCGTGCGGCCGGCGGTGAGCCGTGCGAGACCCCGCATCACGAGCGTCTCACTGATGGCGTCGAGCCCGCTGGTCGGCTCGTCCAGCACGACGATGGGTGTGTCCGCCGCCAGTGCGCGAGCGATCGCGATGCGCTGGCGCTGGCCGCCCGAGAGCGAGGCGCCGGCCTCGGCGATCTCGGTGTCGTAGCCATCCGGCAGTCGATCGACGAACTCGTCCACGTACGCGGCCTCCGCAGCCGCGATCAGGTCGTCGCGGCTCGCCTCCGGGGCGCCGTAGGCGATGTTCTCGAGGATCGTGCCGGCCACCATGAGCGGATCCTGCGGCACGACCGCGATCTGGCTGCGCACCGACGCGATCGTGAGGTCGCGCACGTCGCTGCCGTCGAGCAGCACCTGACCGGAGGTGACGTCGTACAGGCGCGGAACCAGGCTCGCGACCGTCGACTTGCCGGCTCCGGTCGCACCGGCCAGCGCCACGACCTCGCCCGGGCGGGCATGCACCGAGACGCCGTGCAGCACCGGCTGGCCGGCGGTGTAGCCGAAGCTCACCGATCGGAGCTCGATCTCCCCGCGGAGCGGGGGTGCATCGACGGCGTCGGGTCGCTCCTCGACGATCGTGTCTGATCGCAGCACCTCGTCGACGCGCTCGGCACCCGCTTGGGCCTTGCCGATCGTCGAGGCGAGGCGGGCGAGTGCCTTCATGGGTGCGTAGACCTGCTGCAGGTACGCGAGCAGCACGAGGAGGACGCCGAGGCTCATCTGCCCGTTCAGCACCAGCAGGGCACCGACGAACAGCACCGCAGCGCGACCCACCTGCGTCACCATCTCCACCGCGGACGGCAGCCGAGACTCGAGGTCGACCTGCCGCAGCCCGGCGTCGAGGCGCGCTCGGGAGTGCGTGTGGAATCGATCGAGGCCGCGGCGCTCGGCGGCGAACGACTGCACCAGGCGGATGGTCGAGAGGGTCTCCGTGACGTGACCGGCGACGCGGCCGTCGTGCAGGCGAGCCTCGCGCGACGCCTGCTTGATGGCGCCGCGGTAGTGATGCACCACCGCGTACAGCGCCGGAGCGACGCACAGCAGCAGCAGGGCGAACACCGGCTGGATCACGATCGCCACGACGACGATCCCGAGCAGCAGCGCCAGATTGGGCAGCAGGACGCTGAACACGGCGATCAGCAGCGCCTTGATCGCGTCGACGTCGCTCGTCAGCCGAGCGGCGAGGTCGCCGACGCGGTGCTTCCCGTGGAACGACAGCGAGAGGCGCTGCAGGTGCGCGAAGACCTCCGTGCGCAGGTCGGTGATGATGCGCTCCCCCACGCCCAGCAGCAGCCGCGATGACGCGTAGTTGCCGAGTGCGGCGAGGCCGGCGAGCACGACCATGGCGAGCGCGCAGGCGGCCAGCACCACGATGGGCGATCCGGCGGCGGGCCCCAGCAGATCGCCGAGCGGCCCATCGGGCGTCGTGCCGCGCAGCACGTCGTCGACGACGATCTTCAGCGGCCACGGCAGTGCGAGCTGGAGGGCGGCGACGACCAGCACCAAGAGGCCGCCGACGGCCGTCACCCCCCGATACGGTCGTAGCAGGCTTCCGAACCTGCGGAGGATGCTCAGCACGCTCGCTCGCCTCCCAAGCTCGTCGCTGCGGCGCCGACGGGCTCCAGCGCTTCGGCACCGCCGTCGTGCAGGTGCCGCGCCGCGGCCGCGATGCGCGCGGGCCCCGTCTCGTCGTCGACGGGGCCGCTGCCGAGCACGAGATGCAGGTGCCGTCCCGCCCCGTCGACGGCGCCGACCAGCGCATGGCCGGTGGTGGGACTGGTCGCGAGCAGCTGACCGGTCTGCTCTGCCGGGTCGTGCGCGACCCACGCGACGGTGGTCGGTGCGTGCGCCGCCCACCAGGTGCTGCCCTGTGAGGAGCGCAGGGCGGGGCGGCCCTGTGCGAGCAGGGCGGGGTAGTCCGGCGAGAGGGCGACCGTCGTGCGCAGCTCGCCCGGCATGCCGGTGCGATGCACGCACACCACCAGGTCATCGCCGTCGACGGTCAGCAGCACCCGCTTGGTGAGGCCGAAGTCGGGCCCGGGCTCGACATCGATCAGCTCGACCATCGCCCGCTCGGCTGTCACCTCGACCTGCCCGACGTCGTGCCGGTGATCCTCCGTGCCGAGCACGCCCAGTGCCCCGGGGTGGTTCGGCGGGCTCTGCATGTGCCGGTGCAGCTCGGTCTGGAAGTTCCAGTGGTCGGCGGGGTTGCCCACGAGCACCACGCCCCGCGGGGCACCGGCCGCATCGACCTCTCGGCGCACGAGCAGGGTGAGCCTGCCGCCGTGGTGCGGCGAGAGCACGGCGAAGAGCCGGTCGCTGCTGACGACGAGCTCGTCCCTGCCGTCCTCATCGAGGTCGACGAGCCGCACCCCGAGGCCGCGACGCGTCGCATCCGCGACCCATCGGGCCGCAGCCAGCACCGCGAGCGCGTCAGCGGCGTGCGCGGCCGTCGCTCGCGCCCAGGGCGCGGGGGCGCGGGCACCGTCGGTGTCGGGATCCTGCCAGGCGGTCTCATGGCGACCCAGCATCACCAGGCGCTCCGCCAGTGCGCAGAGCCCGGCGTCGGTCGGCATGTCCTCCGCCTCCTGCAGCGCGGCCTCGGTGCGGTCGAGGACGGCAGCGAAGGGCTGCCAGCGCGGGTCGTCCGACCAGGCTCGGTAGTCCTCGCCTGAGCCGTGCTGGTGCGCGAGCTCGTAGTAGGTGCCGCGCTCGACCGGCCGCTCGATCTGGTCGTCGGGCGCGAGCCGATCGCACCAGGCGTCCAGGTCGACCGGCTGCAGCAGGCCGGAACGCTGCACCCAGCGCAACCCGTGCGCGTAGCGCTCGAGCGCCCGTTCCCAGCCGGCCACGCCTGCGACGCGCTCGAGGTCGTCGGCGAACACGAGCAGCGGCTCGCTCGCGCTCTCTGCGGCGTCGAGCGCCAGCTCGGCGAGCAGCTCGAGGTGTTGCGGATCGTGCGGGGGGATGAGGTAGCGCAGCTGCGACGCGATCGGGACTGCCACGAGCCCCTCGCCGTCGGCGATGCGATACGGCGCGAGCGTCGCGGTGTCCAGCTGCCCGCGGATGCTGCTCGGGAACCCGTCGGCGTGCCAGCGGTACGGGCCGGTGGCGTCGAACGCCGCGCGCGGGCTGCCGGGGTACTGCCCGTCGCTGAGCGGATGGCCGAGCCGGTCATCGAGCAGCACCCGGCGGTACCGCACCCCCGTGGCTGCCGCGTCGACGAGCGGCGCCGCGACCGAGGAAGTCTCCCAGACCCGCTCCGGCACCCACGCGGTCCGGAGCTGCTCGCGCGGGATCTCGAGCAGATCCTCCGCGAGCTCGTGGAACGCCCGCAGCTGCCGACGATTGTGGCTCGGCGACGACAGCGGCATGATGTTCTCGCCGTAGGTGCCGCCGATGAGCGTGATCAGCCCGCTCGAAAGATGGCCGCGCAGCCTGGACAGCAGCGCCGGGCGATGCCATGCGATCGACTCGAGCGCGGGCCCGGAGATGTGCAGCGACGCGGGCACGCCGAGCTCCACGTGCAGAGCGAGCACGGCGTCGTATCCGGCCGCGGTCACGCTGATGCCGTCGCGGTCGTCGTACCCGTCGGTGATGACGAACTGGTTCGCGTGGTGGACGAAGGCGATAGGGGCCGCGCTCATCGGACGACCTCGCGGTCGCTGGCGAAGGAGTGCAGGACCTCGAAGAGGTCGCCTGCCAGCGCGACCTCGGCGATCGTCAGCCACACCTCGATGAGCTCGGATCTGCCGGTCGCGTAGGTGATGAGCTCGAAGTGCAGGCTCTGGATGAGCGCGCGAGCGATCTCCGCAGGGACCGCATCCGCGTCCGTACCGCTGGCTCGCCACGTGCCCCAGAACGCGGATGCGGATCGTGCGCCGGTCAGGAGCGACCCCGTGCGCAGCCAGGAGAGGATCAGCAGCTGCGCGATGGCGTAGCCGACGTCGTACGAGGGCCGACGGAGACCGGCGGTATCGAGGTCGAGCGCCGTGACGGTCGGCGCCTCGAGCTCTAGCGCCGTGACGGTCGCCTCGTCGAGCTCGAGGTGGAGGTTGTTGGGATGCAGGTCGCCGTGGGACGCCACGAGCGGAACGGCGGCGGCCTCGCCCGGCGCGGCGTAGAGGCGGTGCGCGACGTCATGCTCGAGCGCCCGCAACCGCTCGGCGTGCTGCGGGAACCGGTCCGCCAGGAGCGTCGTGCTCGTATGCATCTCCCGCTCGGCCCGGTGGTCGGTGCGCACCGGCAGGTCGACCGTCAGCGACTGCAGCCGGACGAGCCACCGGGCTGCCGCGATCGCTGCGCCCGTGCCGCGGGCCGGGCCCGCGAGCGTCCACTCCGACCACGACTGGCCAGGCGCGATCTCGGTGACGAGCGTGCGATGCCGCTCCGACCAGCCGCGCGGGAGCGTGACCGCGTCCGTGGCGGGAGGAGTCAGGCCGGCGTCGGCCAGGCGGCGCAGCCACTGCGCGGTCCAGGCGCCGCGATCGTCGCCGTACTGTTTGAGCACGAGCGGGGCGGCATCCGCATGCACGATGGCCAGACGCTTCGCGCCGGATCGCAGCAGGTCGAGCTCGAACGGGTGCCGCGAGCACTCGGGCACGGTCTCGGCCAGCACCTCGGCCGCCCACCGGTTCGCGGCATCGCGCGTGGCTGCATCGGCATCCAGAGCCTTCCCCCGGTCGACCGCATCCTGCTCCCCCGCCGAGATGGTCGCCGCCGGCGATCCCTCGACCCTCTGCCCGTGCCGAACCTCAGTCTCGTTGTGCATGAGGCCACCCTCACGGGCATGCGCTGACGCGACTCTGAACAACCCTGAACAGCTGTTCAGCCCGGGCTGCTCGGGCGGGGCGCCCCGGCGGGGCTGCTCGGCGGGGCTGCTCGGCCGGGCTGCTCGGGCGGGGCGCCCCGGCGGGCTGCTCGGCCCGCTGCTTGGCCGGGCTACTGGGCCGGGCTACGCGGCCGGGCTACTCGGCCGGGCGCCCGCCCACGGCTCGGCGGCGCGAGCGCTGCACGAGCGCCGTGCCGACCGCGAGGCCCAGCGCGACGCCGGCGATGTCGGCCACCGCATCCCGCATGTCTCCGGAGCGCTCCGGCAGCAGCAGGTGCTGCACGAGCTCCGAGGCGACGGCGTGCGCGACCAGCACCACTGCGAGTCGCAGCGGCCGGATGTCCGCGAGCGTGCCGAACAGCGCGGGCAGCAGGAAGACCGCCGCGTGCACGAGCTTGTCGAGGCCCGGCACCTGCGGGGTGCCGTCCGGCGTCGACGGCGCGTAGAGCACCGAGAGCTGCACGAGCAGCGCGAGCAGGAGGGCGACCCAGGCGAGCCGGATGCGTCTGTCGGATGCCGCTGCCGATGCCATGCCTCGATGGTGGCACGGCGCGCGCGCCCGCCTGACCTCGCGGGTGCGCTGCCGCACCGGCACCCGGGATCTTGCCCCTCGTCGCCTGGCCCGCACAGGTGTACGTTCGCCGCATGCAGGACGATCCCGTCTCCACGAACCCGCAGCTCTACTCCGTGGTGTTCGAGAACGAGCGCGTGCGCGTGCTCGAGTACCGGGACAGCCCGGGCACCGCGAGCACACCGCACCGGCACCCCGACAGCGTCATGGTGACGCTCAGCTCGTTCGATCGCCGGCTCACCGCTGGCGACCGGCAGGTCGACGTCTCGCTCGCCGCGGGCGAGACGCGCTGGCTGGACGCCCAGACGCACAGCGGCGAGAACACCGGCGCCACCGAGACGCACGTGCTGTTCGTCGAGCTGAAGGAGCCTGCTTCGAAGCGCGCGGACGTCGACCATCTCGGCCCGCAGCGGCTGAACTCGACCTGATCGCAACGGACCGCCGCGCCGTCGCTCGACCCGACCGCAGGTCACCGCACCAGCCCCGCCGACCCCGGCCGGCGGTCACCGCACCAGCAGCAGCTTGCCTCCCGGCGCATCCGCGGAGCCCATCAGGTCGTGCGCCTTGCCGGCCTCCTCGAGCGCCAGCGTCGCGCCGATCACGGGGCGGACGGTGCCCGCGGCGATCGCGGGCCAGATGTGCTCGCGCACCTGCGCGATCACCTGCTGCTTCGAGCCGCGGCCGGTGCGCGGCCGAGCCCGCAGCGTCATCGCGCGCAGGGTGGCGCGGCGTCGCATGAGCGTGCGCAGGTCGAGTTCTGCCGTCGTGCCGCCCTGCACGGCGATCACCGTGAGCGTGCCGTCGAGGGCGAGCGCCTCCAGGTTGCGCTCGAGATAGCTGCCGCCGATGACGTCGAGGATCGCGCCCGCGCCGCGGCCGTCGGTGGCCGCCCGCACCGCCTCGACGAAGTCCTCGCTGCGGTAGTCGACGACGATCTCTGCGCCCAGCTCGCGGCACAGCTCGTGGTGGCGGGCGCTTGCCGTGGTCGCGACCCGCCAGCCGGCGCCGGCCAGCATCTGGATCGCGACGGTGCCGATGCCGCCGCTGCCGCCGTGCACGAGGGCGAGGTCACCCGGCTCGGGCGATGGCAGCTCGCGCAGCGCCGTCCACACCGTGCAGACCGACTCGGGCAGCGCCGCGGCCTCGACCAGCGTGACCCCGTCGGGCACCGGCAGCAGCTGGGTCGCCGGCACGGCCACGCGCTCGGCGTAGCCGCCGCCCGCGAGCAGTGCGCACACCTCGTCGCCGACGGCCCAGCCGGTGACCCCGTCGCCGAGCGCCGCGATCGTGCCAGAGCACTCGAGGCCCAGGATCTCCGACTCGCCCGCCGGCGGCGCGTAGCCGCCCGCCCGCTGCAGCAGGTCGGCGCGGTTCACCGCCGTCGCCGCGACCTCGACCAGCACGTCGCCGGGCGCGGCCACCGCATCCGGCACCTCCACCCACTCCATCGGCCCGTCGACCTCGAACTGCATCGCCCTCATGCTGTGCTCCCCTCGCTCGTGCACCCATTCTGTCCCTGGACCGACCGCGCACGCGGGCTGCGTCGCGTGTCAGGTTCTTGCAGATTTCGGGGCCCGACAGAGCAAGAAGTCGACACGCGCCCCTGCCGTCGGATGTCGCGGGCGAGAACGGGCGGCGAGAGTCGGCAGACGCGCCGACGGGCAGTAGCTACGCGTAGTGCGCGGCGAGGCGGCGCAGGCCCTCGTCGATCGAGACCGTCGGCGTCCAGTCGAGGGCGGTGCGCGTCTCGCGCTGATCGAACCAGTGCGCGGTCGACAGCTGCTCGGCCAGGAAGCGCGTCATCGGCGGCTCGTCGCTGCCGGGTCGGATCGCCCAGACGCGCTCGACCGCCGAGCCGGCCGCGCGGGCGAGCCCGGCCGGGATGCTCCAGCGCGGGGCAGGCACGCCCGCGGCGAGGCAGATGCCCGCGAGGATGTCGGCGACCGGTCTGGGCTCACCGTTGGTGACCACGTAGGCCTTGCCGCGGGCGACATCCGCTCGGTGCAGGGCCGCGACGATCGCGCTCGCCGCGTTATCGACGTAGGTGGTGTCGATGAGCGCGCGCCCGCCGCTCAGCAGCGGCACGCGGCCGCGCCGCGCCCGCTCGACGACGCGCTCGATCAGCTGCGTGTCGCCCGGGCCCCACACGATGTGCGGCCGCACGGCGAGCACGTGCATCGCCTCGCTGTCGCGCTCGAGCGCAAGCAGCTCGGCAGCTGCCTTGGTGCGGGCGTAGTCGCCGCGGGCATGCTCGGGCGAAGCGGGCTCGGCGCCGACGCCTGCGAGCGAGGATCCCGTGTGCGCGACCGAGGGCGAGGAGACCTGCACGAAGCGGGTGACGCCCGCGTGCTCGGCCGCGTCCAGCATCGTGCGCGTGCCCTCCACGTTCACGCGGCGGAAGTCGTCCGGATCGCCCGCAAGCGAGACTTTCGCGGCGAGGTGCACGACGCCGTCGATGCCGTCCATGGCGCGCGCGACGTGGGCCGGGTCGGTGACGGAGCCGAGCGCATCCGTCGCGCCCGGCACGCTCGACGGTCGGCGCTGCAGTGTGCGCACCTCGTGACCGGCATCGACGAGTGCCGCCGCGACGGCGCGGCCCAGGAAGCCGGAGGCGCCGGTGGCGAGCACCCTCACGAGCGGCCGCCGCCGCTGCGGGTCTTCACGGCGTGCCCGCTCGTTCGCCGGCGAGCATCCGCTCGGCCCAGTCGGCCAAGCGAGACCGGTCGATCTTGGAGTTGTGGCGGATGTCGGTGGGGAGCCGCGGCACCACGAGCACTGCGGCGAGTGGCACGCGGGAGCGCTCGCGCGCGGCAGCCGTCAGCTGCGGGTCGGCGAGGCCCGGGCGCGGTCGCCGGCGCTGACCGTCGACGACCGGCTCGATCACCGCGACCGCCTGCCGCAGTCCGTGCGGGCCGATGCCGACGAGCGCGGCGCGGCGCACGCCGTCGACCAGCTCGACATCCTGCTCGGCGCCGACCGGAGCGACCGGGCCGTCGGCGGTGACGATGACGTGCTGGATGCGGCCCTCGATCCAGAGGCGGCCGTGCTCGTCGAGGTGGCCGATGTCGCCGGTGCGGTGCCAGCGGGGTCGGGGCTCGCGCTGGTCTCGTGACGCGGGCGCCTGCGGCGCGCGCTCCTCGACCGACGGGGGGTGGGGCTCGCTCTGGTCTCGTGACGCGAGCGCCTGCGGCGCACGCTCCTCGACCGACGGGGGGTTGGGCTCGCGCTGGTCTCGTGACGCGGGCGCCTGCGGCGCACGCTCCTCGACCGACGGGAACTCCGCGAGCGCCTGCGGCGCACGCTCCTCGACCGACGGGAACTCCGCGGGCGCCTGCGGCGCGCGCTCCTCGACCGACGGGAGCCTGTCGAGCGAGGCCGTGCCGCGGGTCGCCGCGCGGTCCGTGAGATAGAGGCGGTCGTAGTGCTGCTTCAGGTGCGGCGCCGAGATGATGATCTCGCCGAGCACACCGGGGGTGGCGCTCGGCCTCCCCGTCGCGCGGCCGTCGGCGTCCAGGGCGCTGACGAGCGCGCGATTGGTGCCGATGGGCGTGCCGACGCACACGCCGGCATCCGGCGCCTCGGCCGCGTCGTGGACGCCCGCGAGCGTGATGTCGGCCACCAGCAGGCACTCGGTCATGCCGTAGGGGGTGTGCGGCGTCGCATTTGGCATCAGCTCGGCGACCGCCGTGAGCATTGCCGCGCTGATGGGGGCGCCGGTGGAGAGGAAGGTGCGCACGCCTTCGAGCGCGCGGCGGTCGTCGCCGGTGAGCGCGTCCGCCGTCTCGACGACGTTCAGGATCGCGGCGGGCGAGAGGAAGACGATGCCCGCATCCGACGCTTGCACGGCATCGGCGACCGCCCGTGCGGTGAGCGTGCGCGGCGAAGAGACATCCATGTCGGGGGTGACCGAGCGCGTGCCGAGCGCAGGGCCGAGCAGCGCGAACGGCGCGAAGCCCGTGACGAGCCCGATCTCGGGCGTGATCTCGAGGTGGGCGGCGAGCACGTCGCGCAGGGCGCTCAATTGCCCATGCCGGTAGACGACGCCCTTCGCGGGCCCGGTCGAGCCGGAGGTGAACAGGATCGCCGCCTCGTCGTCGGGGCCGGGCTGCTCGGGCGCGGGGGCGCCGCGGCCCAGCTGGGCGACGTCCGCGAGGCTGCGAGAGACGCCGAGCGCGGTCGCTGCCACGCGCGGCAGCCGCTCGGCGGAGATGCGGGTGCCGGGCCAGCCGAGCGCGCGAGCGGCAGTGAGGCCGAGGCGCTCGCCGATGACGACGTCGGGCCAGGAGCCTCGCACGGCGCGAGTGAGTCCGCGGATGCCGAGGCCCGCGTCTGCGACGACGACGACGGCGCCGATGCGGAGGCAGGCGTAGAGCACGGCGGTGAGGGTGGGTCCGGGCTGCAGGAGCAGCGAGACGCGGTCGCCCTTGCGGATGCCCGTGGCGTGGAAGCCGGCGGCGAGCTCGCGCACGCGGGCATCGAGCTGGCGCCAGCTGACGCGGCGCTGGCCGCCGCGGGCGGCCATGTCGACGACAGCGACGGCGTCGTCGCCGGCGCGCTGGTCGAGGCCGTGCCAGAGGGGGGTGAAGGGGGCTTGGTCTCGTGACGCGGGCTGCGGCGGCTGCTCGACCGACGGGTGGGAGG
>NZ_JBISGY010000013.1:0-1542 GCF_045064095.1 Agrococcus sp. Ld7
CACCCCCGCCAGCACCCCCGCCACGCACCCGCACGCGCGCCAGCACAACGCAAGCCCGACTCCGGCGTTCAGTGGGCGATCTGAGCGATCGCGCCGCACCGCGGCGCAACCGCCTCGAGCGGCTTGCGTTGTGCGGGCGCGCAGGTCGGGAGCTGCTGCGATGGCACGACGGTGTGCTGCGGGGAAGGCAGCCCGACGTCGTGGTGCCGACGCCCGACGGCTGAGCACGGCTGACCGCTCAGACCGCGAGCGCCCGCGACGTCGTGGTGCCGACGCCCGGAGGCTGCGCGCTCAGACCGCGAGCGCCGCCGCGAGGTCGTGGTGGAGATCGAGCAGCGGAGCGGTGCGCTCGGCGGGGCCGCGACCGAAGCCGCACTCCGTCGCGATGCCGAACGCCCCGGGAGCCGCGAGCGCCGGCACCGCCGCCTGCGCCGCGCGGGCACGGCGCAGGCCCCCGTCGATGCCATCCTCGTGGTGCACGAGCCCGAGGTAGGGCGTCGTCTCGCCCCACTCGACGTCGGCGAGCGGAGCGAAGTACGCCGCGTCGTCGCGCTCGATCGGCACGGGCAGGTGGATCCAATCGACGCGACGGCTCGCACCGGCGATCACACCGCGCGCGACGGCGGCGAGGCTGCCGGCATCCTCGGGCTGCACGAAGTGCGCCTCCTCGACGTCGCCGTAGCAGAGGTGGTATCCCTGCTCGACGCCCTCCGGCACCCACGAGCCGACCTCGATGAGGCGCTCGACGATGCCCTCGAGCGCAGCACCATCCCACCAGGGCTCGATCGCGACCGCGGGCTTGCGGTCACGCTCGAGGATGGCGAACTCGACGGCGGCATCGAACTGGATCGCGAGCCGATCGTGCGGGATCGCCGTGAGGATGCGCTCGAGCTCTGCCTTGATCGCATCGCGGTAGATCGGCTCGAACGCCGCGCGGCTGGCCGCATCGATGAAGGCGCCGACGATCGCGATCGGCGTCGGCAGCGAGACCTGGAAGCGGGTGCCCTGGGCGATGATGCCGCTGGCCTGCAGTGCGGCGAACCGCTCGTACGACTCGATCGCCGCGGCCGCGTAGCCGAGCTCGGGCAGCACGACGTCACCCGTGATGCGGAACTGCCGCACATCGAAGGTGTCGCGGATGCGGTATCCGGGCTCTCCGACGCGCTCGAGCCCTGGCGTCTCATCGAAACGGAGCGTCTGGAACTGGATCCAGTAGTAGCGCTCGCCCACTTCACCGTCAGGGATGCGAGGCACGTGCTCGAGTCGATCTGCGACCAGGCGGAAGACGGATTCGGCGTCGGGCTGATTGATGCTGCCGACGAGGTGCGTGGGGGCTGCTGCGCTCATGCGCCCATCATGCGCGGCGACGGCCACGCTCCGCTCGACTGTGACGAAGCGTGACACGTCGGCCGCCGCGCGAGTTGCCGCGTGTCAACTTGTTGCTGAAACTTCGCTCGATCGCAGCGACAACCTGACACGCGTCGGCCGGAGCGCGTCGGCGGCGGAGGCGAGGGGGGCGGCGGAGGCGAGGCGGGCGGCGGA